>JALONJ010000086.1 GCA_025455045.1 Microscillaceae bacterium
ATCAATCATTTTAAAGGTAAAAAGGTCAATAATCCCGAAGAATTAGCCCAACATAATTTCTGGATGGCGGAATCTTTGAAGGCTCTCAATCAAACGGATTTGGCGTATCAATATCTTGCGGATGGTAAAGATATAGAAATCAACACTTTACAAGAAGAAACCAAGTCATTGAAAAATGAACTTCGAGTAAAGTATGAAACCGAACAAAAAGACCAAACCATTGCTTCACAATCGGGACAAATTGAACAACAAAATAAAATTCAGCTATTAAGTTATGCCATTGTTGGCTTATTAATTTTGCTTTTGGGCGGTCTGTTTTTTACTTATCGTATCAATCAAAAGAAGAATTTGCAACTTCAAGCCTTAAACAACAACCTTAAAACGACCAATCTCCAACTTGACAAGCGAAACGCTGAAAATGAATTATTGCTCAAAGAAATCCATCATCGAGTAAAAAATAACTTAGAAGTTGTATCGAGTTTATTGGCATTGCAATCCGCCAAAATCGATGACCCCGAAGTACAAGATGCGATGCTTGCCAGCCAAAATCGGGTGCAATCAATGGGGATTTTGCACCAAAAACTCTATCAATCAGAGCATTTAGCATTTATCGAAATGAAAAACTACTTTCAGAATCTTTGCGATAATATACTTGATTCTTATAACGAAACCGAGAGAATTGCCGTCAATATTGATATGAAAGAAGTTGAATTAGACGTAGATACGGCGATGCCGGTGGGCTTGATTGTGAATGAACTCCTGACCAATTCATTGAAATATGCTTTTCCTGATGGTAAAAAAGGAGAGATTAAATTAAGTTTGGAAAATATTGACAGCGATATTTTTAACTTAAAAATCAGTGATAATGGCATTGGCAAAAGTACAAATACGCCAAGCAAAGGGACCGGCTTTGGCACGCAATTGATTGATTTGCTCACGCGCCAAATTGATGGAAAATTGGTGCAGGAAGTGCATAACGGAACAATGATTTCAATAAATTTTAAACGACCAATGGCGGCTTAGGAATGAGGGTTCTTCACTACTTTTTCAGGAATTTTGTCGGAACGACAAACCGTCCCATTAACCGATAATTCCGTAATCTTATTGGCTAAACGGAGTCCAAATTTCGGCAAAGTTTTAAAACTTTGCCGAAGTTACTTTTATTGATACCAAGCAAAAATCATAAGTCATTGATAATCAAACAGTTATAAAAATGAAGAGATTTACCAATCAAGCTATTCATACCCTTCGATAATTTAATCCCCCGCCTGCACAGTTTTGCCTGCCTTTCGTCCTTGAGGGCTGATTTTTAATAATTGAATTTTATAGCTTTGTACTGTTGGTAGCGATAAATAATAGTTATTCGTTTTTCTGACTGCCAACCCACACGAACTATTAACCAATTAATTAAAATTAGATGGAATTACCCTTTAATTTTAAATTCCGAAAAAATCAGCTTCAAAAATTAAACGCTCTTATCGGTGTCGAGAGCTTTTTAAAATTCGGAGCTGTTTTTTTAACCCCAATTCAGTAGTTTCGGCTTCGGTCGGAACTACTTTTTTTTGACAAGCATCAAAAAATTCCATTAATCAAAATTTATAAATAACTGATTATCAAGTATTAATAATATTGTAACACAGCCTTTAGGCTGTGCCTCCCACAGCCTAAAGGCTGTGTTACATTCTTATTTGTCAAAAGTCAAAGATTATCAATATTTTAAGAAAAAACGGCGAAGCCGAAAACCGATTAGAGTAGGCAAAACACTCATAACTATTAAAAAATGAAAAAGACAGTAAATTATTTCCGAAACATCGCCTTTTGTTGGCTGGTGGGCATAGCTACTTTGAGCTTTTCCAACGCGCAAGCGCAACAGTCTAACTTTGAAGTCGCGCCACAGGAGTATGCTGACCTTTCAGAAAAAGCATTAAATAATCTCGTGAAGCTCGACTTCGACGCTTGGGCGAGTATGCTTGCCGATGATGTGGAGTTTTGGTTTCCAGATGGCGACAATAATACCCGCACCAAATTGGTGGGCAAAAAAGCGGTAATTGATTGGTGGAAAAACTGGAAAGCAACTTCAGGCATCAAATCTATGACGGCTGATGACGCTACCTTTCTTGCTATCAATGTCCTCAAATCCCCGAACAATGGAGCTATCAAACTCACCGGCATCCTTGTGTATAGTTTTTTCTCCAACAAAGTGGTCTTTGCTTCTGGCTCTACATCTGTGAGAATGAACTTTATCACACACTTCAACGCCAATAAGAAAATTGACCGCTACATCACTTACTACGACCGCGCCCCTATCATCAAGGCGATGGGCAAAGATTTGTTGCAAAAGAATTAAGAAATGAGTTAATTATAAAATGTGCTAGTGTGCTGATCCGCCAGAGGCGGACAAGTTGTAATACATTGATTATCAATTAATTATATAAATTAATTTATCCAACTTATTTTTAACTCATTCCTAAGCATTTTGCTAAAATCTAAACAGGCGCAAGTGGTTACGCTTGCGCTTGTTTAGCAAAATATAAATTCATAAATAATTGATTATCAGTGTTTTATAAAAAAAGTAAAAACCGATTAACACAAACAAATCATTAAAAAACCCACGTAATGAATGAAACAAAAACCTCCCAAAAAGAATTAGTTTCTATCATCACCGCCTCCTCGGTAGGTACATTGATTGAGTGGTACTTATACCTTTTTGGGAAATATGCTTTGGCGGGGGAGTATGATGAGTAAACTTTAAACTCTCCCTATTTTCTCTTTTTTTTAATCAATAAATCAAATTTTAAAAAATGAAAAATAAACAAACAACTCTCTTATTTATCGCATTGCTCCATATATTTTCTTTTCAGCTTTTGGCGCAAAAGAATAGTAGTACCAAATCAATTGATGCCTTAAAAAATGAAACAGCCCAATCTATACAATCAGGCTATGATACTTATAAAAAAATTGCCTTAAGCATTTGGGATTATGCCGAATTGGGATATAAAGAAGATAAAAGCTCAACCCTACTTCAAAATACATTAAAGGACAATGGCTTTACAGTAGAGGCAGGGGTAGCCGGAATATCTACTGCCTTTGTAGCCACGTATGGGAGTGGCTCGCCGGTAATCGGCATTTTGGCAGAATATGATGCCTTGCCGGGTATTTCACAGGATAATTCGCCGACTAAAACCACCATTGCCAACAAAAACAATGGACACGCTTGTGGGCATCATTTATTTGGTACTGGGTCGGTAGTGACGGGGATAGCCATCAAAAAATTATTAGAAGCGGGCAAAATAAAAGGCACAATTAAAGTATTTGGTTGCCCAGCCGAAGAAGGAGGAAGCGGAAAAGTTTATATGGTACGAGAAGGTTTACTCGATGGCGTAGATATAGTATTGCATTGGCACGCTTGGGATAGTAACTTAACGATTAATACCAGTGCCTTGGCTAACAAATCCGCGAAATTCAGGTTTTATGGCATTTCATCGCATGCCTCTGTATCACCGGAAAAAGGACGTTCGGCTTTAGATGCAGTGGAGGCAATAAATATGATGGTAAATATGATGCGAGAACATAGGTCATTGATTTGTTTACAAACCCAACATTAATCAAAAAAGCCAAAGAAGAGTTCATACAATCAATAGGCGACTATAAATACAAGGCATTGCTTGGTGACAGAAAACCCGCCTTGAATTATAGAGATTGAGTTTGCTTTAGAATTTATTTTCCTTCATATCAGTATGAATGATATTTTCAAAAATACTACTGTAAATTTTTTATTCGCCACCAAGACACAAAAGCACAATTTGTTGATAATCAGATACTTAGAGCCTTAGTGTCTTTGCGCGAAAATAGAATCGTATAGTAGTATTCCCTATTTACATCATCTCCTTCAAAAGAACGAAGCCAAACAGTTTTTAAACTTTTTTGTAAATATCTGATTATCAGGTGCTTGACTTTTTTTATATCCCCCATACCTTGCGCCGGTAGGGGGCATTGTTGATTGAATAAGCTATCTTTATCAACTCAATATAGCTTCTACGGCGGCTTCGCCGGTTTCGATGGCTCCCTCCATAAAACCTTGCCAGTCGGCTACGTGTTCGCCGGCAAAAAACACATTTTTGAAAGGTTTGGCAATCAGTTTTTTCAATTCAAACGATTGATTGAGCATATAAACCGCATAAGCCCCCTTGCTAAATTTATCTTCGCCCCAGTAATAACTCACTACTTTCTCTGCCAAGTGATTTACTTTGCCAAAAGCCGGTTCTAGGGTTTCACATAATACGCTGATTTTGTGTTCGTTATCCATTTTTGAGATTACGTAGGCTTTGTCGCCAATGGCATACGAAGTGAGGCAACCCTTGGTGCCGGGCTGGTTTTTGGTGGGATGGAAATAATATTGCCCTACCCCATCAGTCAAAATATCCATTCCTTCATTGCCCCAAAATCTTTCTTTAAATAAAATCGAAGTTTTAATAATTCGGGCATAAATCAAGGACTCCAAAGCCTCTATTTTGGTATCGGGCAAAGTTGGTAAAAAATTAATATCTAGCAAGGCATTGACCGGCAAAGTGCAAATTACCTTATCGGCTTCCCAGGTAGAGCCATTTTTGCAAGTTACCCGCACTTGCGCGCCGGTTTGGTCAATTGCGCTCACCCAATGCCCCAATTTAATGTTTTCTTCGCCAATTTTTTGGGTAAATGCCTTCACAATTTGGCTATTGCCGCCCTCAATTTTATAATCCATTTCATCTTTGGGACTAGATTGCGAGTACTCTGCCAAGGCACTATAGGCTGAAACAAAACGGATACTTTCGCCATAGTCGGTGCTGTGTTGGAGTTCCATAATTTCCAAATCGCGGTCATTGATGCCCATTTTTTTCAAATATCGCCACCAATCAATTTTATCCAATTCTTTTTGTTGCTTGGGGCTAAGTTTCAAAAAATCTTTCAAAATTTTTTGATAGGTTTCGTCCCATTTTTTATCCAATTGCCAAGCATTGACAGGGCTGTATTTGCCATCCAGAATAAGGGCAGTATCAAATTGGTGATTGAGGAGTTTTAAGCCAAATTCGGCACAATAGTTTTTGAGTTTGGTGTGCGACTCGCCTACCCATTCTGCGCCCAACTCAACCGTCAAATTATTTTCGGTATCAATCGTATGCGTAAAAACCCGCCCGCCAATGCGATTTTGGGCTTCTAAAATGATGGCTTCAATGCCGCTTTGTTTGAGTTTGTAGGCGGCAGTCAGTCCGGCTAAACCCGCCCCCAAGACCAGTACTTTTTTCGGTTTTTGGGCAAATAAGATTTGTGGTGCAGCTACCGAAGCCGAAGTTACCAAGCCGGTCATTTTTAAAAAGTTGCGTCTTTGCATCATATTGGGCAATTAAATGTTAATTCATTAAAATCTATAACTTGCTAAAATTTCATATAATACTGATTATCAATTGATTATGAGAGATTATCGGGCGTTTGTAAATATCATACAAACAATCCTTTTTAGAAATAAAAAAAGCATCATTTTAGATTTACGAATTTAATTTACAGCATATATAATGCTAAGATTCTTTTATTTGATAGACTTTTGGACAACCTATGAAAACTAGTATGAATGATATTCTAATACAGCCTAAAGGCTGTGTTACATCAGTAATTCCCACTTTGATACATCTAACTCATTGATTATTCATAGTGGGAATTGCTGAGATTTTATTACTTATTTAATATAATTATTTGATAATCAGGTGTTTATGATAAATGAATCCAGTCGATTATTGCGCAGTTCTCCGCCTCTGACAGAGGGTAAGGGTAGTTTGACCCCCACTTATTTATTCAAAAATTGCTTCTCTGCGAAAATTCATCAATATAGCCAAACCTCGAAAACTTTAGTCTTTTGAATAACTAGCTCATTATCAATCACTTATCAAAAATAACTTTCGGAATGATTTAAAAACAAAGTAACCCATATTAATTATTAAATAATTGATAATCAATGTATTACATCGGCACACTAGCACATTTTATAATTAGCTCATTGCTTCCGAGAATACCAGCTTGGCAACTATGAACTTGCAACTCCCAAATGAATGATTTTTATTTTCTCGCAAAAAGCATTAAAATTGGCTTTTATTTTGTCTAAAGCCCATAAATCTCAATGAAAAAACTCACTTTCTGGCTCATTACCCTCAGCATTACTTTTGAAATAGCTTGCGGGCAAGTTGCCACTCAATCTGCCACCTCGCAACGCTGGCAGCAACGCGCCGACTACACAATGGATATTGATATGGATGTCAAAAACCATCGCTACAACGGCAAACAAAAAATTGTTTATACCAACAACTCGCCCGATACCTTGTATCGTGCCTTTTATCACCTCTATTTCAATGCTTTCCAACCCGGCAGTGCAATGGATGTGCGCTCACGCTGGATCAAAGACCCCGACCCGCGCGTGCGTGACCGCATCTCGAAACTCAAAGAAAATGAAATTGGTTATCAAAAAATCAATACTTTGACTCAAGATGGCAAGCCGGTCAGTTTTAGCGTGGAAGGCTCGATTTTGGAAATTACGCTTGCCAAACCGATTTTGCCCAACTCACAATCGGTCTTTGAGATGACTTATCAAGCCCAAGTGCCTATTCAAATCCGCCGCAGTGGACGCAACAGTGCCGAAGGCGTGGACTACTCAATGGCGCAGTGGTATCCCAAAATGTGCGAATACGACCAAAACGGCTGGCATCCTAATCCTTATATAGCCCGAGAGTTTTATGGCATTTGGGGCGATTTTGAGGTCAAAATTACCATTGATTCCAGCTATGTAATTGGTGGAACCGGTTATTTGCAAAACCCGCAAGAAATCGGACACGGCTACCAGGACAAAACCAAGCCGGTGCAACGCCCCAAAACCAACAAACTTACTTGGCATTTCAAAGCCCCAATGGTTCACGATTTTGTGTGGGCGGCAGATACTGATTATCGCCACGACATAGCTACGATGAACAATGGAATGGTTTTGCACTTTCTCTACCTACCCAGAGACCAAACTTCTATTGACAATTGGAAAAAACTCCCCGCTACAACTATCCAAGCCTTTGAGTTTATGAACAAAAACTTTGGGCAATACCCCTATAAGCAATATTCGGTGATTCAAGGTGGCGACGGGGGAATGGAATACCCAATGGCAACCCTCATTACCGGCGGGCGCGATTTTGGCAGTTTAAAAGGTGTTACCAACCACGAGTTGATTCATAGTTGGTTTCAAGGCACATTAGCTACCAACGAAGCCTTGTATGCATGGATGGACGAAGGTTTTAATGAATATGCCGGCGATGAATTGGATGGGGGCAATCATAGCGGCGCGTATCAAGCCTATTTTCGTTTGGTAGATTCAGGCGTTGAAGAAGCCCTCACTACGCACGCCGACCACTTCAATACCAATTATGCCTATTCTACCGCCGCTTATGTGAAAGGCAACGTGTATTTGCATCAATTGGCTTATGTAATTGGCAAAGAAAATTTGGCAAAAGGGATGTTGCGCTATTACGAAACTTGGAAATTTAAACACCCCACCGCGCAAGATTTGTTGAATATTATGGAAAAACAATCAGGGCTGGTTTTGGATTGGTACAATGAATACTTTGTCAATTCTACGGCTACAGTCGATTACGGCATCAAATCGGTAAGCGATACCAACCAAAACACGCTGGTTACTTTGGAAAGAATTGGCAGAATGCCAATGCCCATTGATTTGGAGGTAACTTATAAAGACGGAAGCAAAGAAATTTTTTATATTCCCCTAGACCTGATGCGGGGCGAAAAACCGACCGAAAATACCACCAAACGAACCCTCAAAAAAGATTGGACTTGGACTTATACCGAATATCCATTGCTCATTGCCCGCAAAAGCTCCGATATTAGCAAAATTGAAATTGACCCCAGCCAAAGAATGGCCGACATCAATCGAACCAACAACTCAGTAGCCGTTACCACCCCAGTCAAGGAAGAAACACCCGACAAAGGCAAAGAAAAAGATAAAAAGAAAAGAAACTGAGTGAGGAGATGGTAATACAATGCGCTAAGAAGCGGTTTTAAAATAGCACTGATGATAATTTCAAAATTGAGTGTTTAAACTTCGGCAAAGCTCTAGAGCTTTGCCGAAGTTTAACGAAAACCAGCCTATATACAAGTCATTGATAATCAAATCTTTAATCTTGGACTGTGTACCCTAAAACGAGGCTCTGAAATTGAAATATCAAATTTAAAAAAGCAAGCTAGAATGATTTTAAAACAGTCTTTAAGATGTTGATAGGTTTAACCGACAGAGACAAACATATTGTAATACCTTGCTAACCGAACATTTACTCTCTTTCGGGTGATATTTTGTGAGTTTAATCTTTTTAAATCATTGATAATCAGATATTTAAAAATAAGATAAAATGAGTGCATTTCAAATTTACCACCTTATATCCTCTCCTTCGGAGAGGGTTAGGGTGAGGCAATAGAAACACGTAAATTTGAAATGCACCCGATAAAATCATAATTTTGTGGTTAAAAATAGAACACTGATGACGCGGATTAGACAGATAAGTACGAATTTATCGGCGCAAATCCGTCCAATCCGCGTCATCTGTGTTCTAGAAAAAAACCATCAAAGACTAACCGACAGTATCAACCTGATAAAACACTCATTCCTTATAAAATATCTATAAAACATTGTTGCTTTATAAAAAGTCCACCAAGTTCCCTTCAAAATGATTTGTTTGATTTTTTGTAATTATTTAGGAGGGTTAAAATAGTTGTAAAGTTCTGATTATCAAATATTTAGCTTGTAAATAGCAAGTTATTTTAACATTATTAAATAAAAAAATAAAAATGCAAGTACCTGATTATCAAGCAATTAGTATTTCAATGTTTTATAAACTTTCAGAATGTTTTGAATTTTACATTTTTTAAGTATTTGATTATCAGTATTTTACATAAATTTTGACCTACCTAAACAATTACGATTTTTTTAAATTTTTGGTTCAAATATGTGCGCTAAAAAGCCAGAAGAACCCAATTTTTTGAGATTTCGATAGTTGTCAAGATGTATCATCATTTATTTGTAAAGGTAAAGCAAAATTCAGCCGAGTAAACCTTGAGTTTAGGGTCAAAAATAAAGATTATCCATCAATACAACTTTGCTTGAATAGCTCCCAAGTATTGAGATTTAAAGCACATAGGTGGGCATATTGTTCTCGCTGATTTTCGTTAGTCTTGGATAACCCTATGTAACATCCATTATCCAAAGGTATCAAGGCTGACTTTTGGGCAATCGCATTTTGAATAGCATCTAAACTGGTTATTGTATGCCCAAAAACAATTCGCTTACCCTGCCACAAATCCCCTTGAAAGTTCATTTTACGACTCGATACCATAGCATACTTATCAGCAAAAGGATTTTCACTGTTTAAATTAAAACCGGCGTGTACCAAGTAAAAATCTTCTAACTCGAAATAATAAGGCAGATTTGTTAAAAAATGATTGTACTTGAGGCTAAAATCATCTTCAAATAAGTCATCCCATTCTCTGAGTTCTATTTCATTTTTAAGTTGTTGGTATTCCTTATCAGGAGCTTCTAAATATTGCCAATAACTCTCAAGTAAAGTTTCTTCGTGATTGCCTCGCAAACAATGAATATCAAAACCGTAGTTTTGCAATCCCAAAATAATATCCAAA
Organism: Microscillaceae bacterium; assembly: GCA_025455045.1. Lineage (GTDB taxonomy): Bacteria > Bacteroidota > Bacteroidia > Cytophagales > Microscillaceae > JALONJ01. Next base: position 9,712 of record JALONJ010000086.1, read on the forward strand.
ACGCCGGCACTATCGGGTCCTCGATCAATATAATCACCTAAAAAAAATAACTAGTCAGTAATTTTCAAATCCAATTGGTTTAGCAAAACTTGCAAAGTCAGTTTGCACCCGTGTATATCACCAATTACCCAACGATTAGTCAAAGATGAGTTATTAATTTTTTTGTATAACATTTTATAATTAATTGATTATCAATGGTTTATGATTTAAGTAGATTTCTTCAACAATTAATTTCCTACAAAATAATATTCTAAGTAAAAATTCTAGTACCAATATTATTCGGGTTTTTGACATTTCACGGCTAATTTATTCCTATTTATACCTAAAAACCAAATAAATCTCGGCTTATTCCTCTAAAAATTTTAATTCAATCTTGCTTTTATCCAAAAAATCTATTTTTTGGGAAAAAAAATTTAGTTTAAGTCAATTTTTGAACTTGTTTTTTGGTTTTTTATATATTTTTGATGAAAAATAATTCAATTTTGAATCTAAAAATCACTTTTTACATCAAATTTTGTAATTTTTAATCAATTTTTGAACCTAAACATCTCTAAAAATTAAATTTTATGAACAATACTTCTCTCAAAAAATTTACACTTTTACTTGGGCTTCTATTTTCGGCAAACTTTGCTTTTGCCGATGCTCCCAAAATCGACACCGGCGATACCGCTTGGATGTTGATGGCTACCGCCTTGGTGATGTTGATGACTCCGGCGGGCTTGGCTTTATTTTATGGTGGTTTGTCGCGGAGCAAATCCGTTTTGAATACCGTGGGTATGAGCTATGTAGCCTTTTGTGTAGCTTCTATAGCTTGGGTAGTCATTGGTTTTTCTTTGGCTTTTGGGACAGGCTCGCCTTATTTGGGGTCATTTGATGGATTTATGTTGGAAAATATCGGTATCAATGATGTGCAAGGTACTATTCCTACGCTTTTGTTTGTGGTATTTCAAGGCACTTTTGCCGCCATTGCTGTAGCGATTGTAAGTGGCTCTATCATTGAAAGGGTTAAATTCTCAACTTGGGTTATATTTTCGTTTTTGTGGGTGTTGTTTGTTTATACACCTATAGCGCATTGGATTTGGGGCGGTGGTTTTTTGAGCAAAAGTGGTGAATTGGACTTCGCCGGAGGTACAGTAATCCATATCAATGCCGGTATAGCCGGATTGGTTTTGGCACTTTTGTTGGGCAAACGCAAAGATTTGGGTGGCGAAGAAACCAAACCTTTCTCTTTGAAACTGACGGTATTAGGCTCGGCTTTGTTGTGGTTTGGCTGGTTTGGCTTCAATGCCGGTAGCGCACTCGGAGCCAACGGAATAGCCGCCAATGCAATGCTAGTAACCAATATTGCCGCCAGTATCGGCGGAATTGCTTGGGTAGCGATGGAAGTCCTTTATAAAAAGAAACCTTCCTTACTGGGTATCTCGTCGGGGGCAGTTTCGGGCTTGGTAGGTATTACTCCGGCTTGCGGTTATGTATCGGTAAGTGGGGCGTTGGCTATAGGTTTTATTTCGGGGGTAGTCGGGTATTATGGAGCTATCAAATTGAAAAATCTTTTGAAATATGATGATACACTTGATGCTTTCGGAATCCACGGCTTGGTAGGAATTTTTGGCTCTATTGCCACAGGTATTTTTGCCAATCCCAAAATCAACCCCAATGCCATTGGTTTGTTGTATGGCAACCCCGGGCAAGTATTGGTACAGTTGAAAGCCGTAGTTATCACCCTGGTTTATTCAGCAATTGCCACGGCTTTGGTTTATTATGTAACCATTATGCTTACCAAAGGCGGGCGCGTAAACGAAGAAATGGAAGCGATTGGTATGGACGAAGGCTACCACGGCGAGCGCGGCTTCAACCTTGATACACCAAGTGCCGAAAATACAAGTAAAAAACAAGCGGAATTGGTTTAATCAATTTATTCATAACTATCTGATAATCAGTTAATTACAAAAAAGATAATTTTTAACAAAACATTCATTTTATTAAGATTGGCATAGGGATAAAAAGTAAAGATTTCATTCGTTAGGTTCTGAAATCTTATTTGAAAAGGTCTAAGCATTTGCTTCAGACCTTTTTTTGTGAAAAATTTTTGTTCAATTTTATCGGAATTTCCAAAAATTGCCGATATTCTTCCCATTCAAAACAAATTACGTTTTCTAAAGTTGAACTAAAAATTAATCACATCCCCAAAAAATATGAAGTCTGTAGTTTTACAAGATAACCCCCAAGAGCGTTTGGCTGTCAAAGACAGTCCTATTCCTGAACTCAAACCCGGTGAAGTATTGGTCAAAATCCAAGCCGCCGCCCTCAATCACCGCGACCAGTGGAGTCGGATGGGTATGTATCCGGGAATGCGCTATCCTTCCATTTTAGGTTCTGATGGTTGCGGCATCGTGGAGCAGGTAGCCGACTCCGCCGACCAAGCTTGGCTCGGCAAAACCGTCATTATCAACCCTAATGTAAACTGGGGCGAAAATCCCGCCTTTCAATCACTCAACTATACTATTTTGGGAATGCCCACCAACGGCACTTTAGCCGAATACGTGGCTGTACCTGCTCACCGCTTGCACCTCAAACCCGCCCACCTCACTGCCGAACAAGCTGCTGCTATTCCACTCGCCGGGCTTACGGCTTACCGCGCTTTGTTTACCAAAGGCGAAGTAAAAACCGGCAAAAGTGTACTCATTAGTGGCATTGGGGGGGGCGTAGCCCTTTTTGCCTTACAGTTTGGCGTAGCGGTAGGTGCCAAAGTGTATGTTACCTCCAGCAAAGAATACAAACTCACTAGAGCCGTAGAACTAGGGGCTATTTATGGTGTAAACTACAAGTCTGAAACTTGGAGCAAAGACCTGCTCAAGCGTGAGTACGCCGGGTTTGATGCCATTATCGATGGCGCAGGTGGTCCTCAATTTGGCGACACCGTCAAGCTCATTGCTTCGGCGGGCAATTATGTAGTGTATGGAGCAACTGCGGGTGCACCCTCGCCCTTGCACCTTCCGCGCTTGTTTTTTTCGCAAGCCAGCATCAAAGGCTCGACAATGGGCAATGACCAAGAATTTAAAGCAATGGTGGAGTTTATTGACCAATACAAAATCCTGCCGGTTATTAGTTCGGTACGCCCACTTGAGGAAGCCATCTCGGCTTTTGATGAAATGCACGAAGGCAAGCAATTTGGTAAGTTAGTTGTCAAAATTAGTGAGTAATGATTGAGAATTATGTAAGTGATTGATTATCAATTAATTACACTTAATTAGGTGCATTTCAAATTTACGCGTTTCTATTGCCTCACCCTAGCCCAGAGCCTACCCCCAGCCCCCTCCGAAAGAGAGGGAGTAAATACAGGAGAGGGTCATAAGTAGTAAATTTGAAATGCACCCCACTTAATTTTATCCGATAAATCTTTTCCAAAATTTGTCATCTTGAGTAATGCCTTGGCGCAAGATGACAAAAAATAAACCTTCAGATAACATTTCCCTAACAATACTTCGGATATTTTTTATAAGTAATTGATTATCAAATAGTTATGCTATCTTAAATATTTTATGTAAAAGCTGATTATCAGATACTTAGTAAATAACTAGAAACTAGAAACTGTCCGAACTATTGCCTAAGGAATTAATAATCACGAATTAGGAATTACATAAATACCTGATTATCAATATTTTATACCTTCTAACTGTTTATTTTATTTTTAAAATATGCCTACTCATTTATAAAGCTAATAATTCTTCTTTCCTCACATTTTTAACATTTTATTTTTAAAATCATAAATCATTGATTATCAGTAATTTACACTTAAATCATCTCATTATTTTATCTCTAGTGAGTTTTCAATAGATTTTTATTTTATTTACACCTAAAAATTTAGTCAATATTTTATTTACTTTGCTATTCAATTACTTAGGTCTAAAAACTAATATAATAAATTTTAAAAAAATATGAAATTATCAATTGGGCGCATCATACTTGGCTTGGGCTGGTTGGGTGGACTGCTTGGACTGACCGCCTGTGAAGAAGAACAACCCAAAAAGGAATTGCGCGCCGAAAGTCGAGGTGAGTATTCGCAGGTTGTAGTTATCCTGACCAAACGCCACTGGGAAAACGAAGTCGGTGATTCGCTCCGTGCCGTGATGGCTGAACCCATACCGGGTATTCCGCAAGATGAGCCACGTTTTAAACTCATTTATGTTGCACCCGGCGAGTTTGGACGATTTCTCAAGACACACAACAATATTTTGATGCTGACTGCCCTCGACGACACCACCACGAGTGGTAAAATTATGAAAAACTTTTTTACTACCAACTCCCTCAAAACTATTAGTCAAGATGAAGCAAAAATGATTATTCCCAAATCCAATGAATTTGCCAAAGGGCAAAAATCCTTGTTTGTTTTTGGGCGCAATGAAGTCCATCTTGTCGATAACCTAATGAAAAACCGCGACAAAATCATTGAGTACTTTCAAAAAGCCGACCGCGAGCGAATGCTCACGCGAGTGCTTTCGGAAGGGGCTACCGAGCAAAAAAAAATGGGCGCATTGGTGCAAGAAGCCACCAATCTCGAACTCAAAATACCGGCACGCTACCTCCTCGCCAAAAAAGACTCAAATTTTATGTGGCTACGAATGATGGGCGAACCCGACAAGAGTATTCTCATTACCTACGGCGAATATACCAACCCCGAAATGTTTGATGATGAAAATATTGTAAAATGGCGCAATCACTTTGGCTTCAAATCGATGCAAGACCCCGACAAAGACCGCCCTAATTCGTATATGGAAAGTCAGCACGACCAATACCCGATTTATAGCCGCCGGATTTCTCAAAATGGTATGTTTGCTGTGGAGTATCGAGGCTTATGGCGATTACATAACAAAACGCGCGGCGGTCCCTTTATTGGTTATGCTTTTGTGGACGAAAAAAACAAGCGATTTTATTATATCGAGGGCTTTGTATATGCCCCCAATCTCAACAAGCGCAAGCCTTTGCTAGAGTTGGAAGCTATCTTACGCACCTTCAAAATCACCAAATCCTCCGGCACAAAATCCTAAATTAACGTGAATATTTTGAAATATATTAAAAAAGTACAAATTTTATTTATAAATGTAAAAGGTTTATTTTAGAAATAAAAGTTATTTAACTTTTGTAAAGTGTTTATTTTCAATTATTTAAAAGCATTTTTAGAAAATAAATAATTGTCAGACCTGTAGTACAGACAATTATTTATTTTCTAAAAATATAAAAATTATACAATTTTATTTTTAATGAAAAACACTTATTTGTCAAAACATTTCACAGCAATTCCCACTGTAGAAATTTTAAACTAATGTTTGATTTTTTAGAATATTTACAAACAGGTTTCTGTAACTAATTGATAATGAGATGATTATAAATACACTTTTTTTACAACTTTCTTTTTTCTTGATAAAAAAGAAACAACGAAACCAAGCAACCCTACACTATCCTGAATTTTTGAACCGAA
>JALONJ010000512.1 GCA_025455045.1 Microscillaceae bacterium
CATTTTGCTTGGTAATGTTCAGAATCACTGAAAAGCGAGAGCTTTTCAGAATTCAATGGAATTCCCAAAGGCAATTCCTGAAAAGTGGTGAAGATCCTCAAATCTTTTATAACTAATTGATAATGAATTAGTTATATATTTTTAATGCAAATCTGCCCAATAAATGCCCAAAGTATAGCGCAAAAACGAAAAAATCAATTTATCAGCCAAAAAAATCTTTTAGCAGTAACTCATAACACTCTGATTGTGAGGGAGTTAAATAATTTTATAGTTCTTCGCAGTAGTTGCTTGTGGGGACATAAGCAATGGCGTAGCAAAGGCATAATTATAAAAACATTCACGTTAAATTTCGGGCAAACTCAATCAATCACTTCCAGTAAAGTGCGAAAAGCAATCACTTTTTCGCCATACTTGTCCAAAACTTTTTGGCGCAAAGCCGGCGCGAAGGTTTCGGAGTATTGCAAAAAATTTTTGATTTCGGGCACCAAGTATTGAATAGCGTAGCTCGTGCCGCCTTCGTTTTCTTCAGAAATGAGTTTCAAAATCTTGTATTCCAAAAATAAGCCGGTTTGCATTACCTCGGGAATGTGTTCTTTTTTCATCCACTCGAGCCATTCGGCTTCTATGCTATGCTCAACGTGCGAGGTTACATTGTAAATGATTTGGGGAGACATAAGTTTTTAAAGTTGTTATTTAATTGTTTGATAATCTTTTACTTTTGACAAATAAGTATGTAGCACAGCCTAAAGGCTGTGCCTCTCACAGCCCAAAGGCTGGGTTACAGTTTTATGCATACTTGATAATCAGATAGTTACATATATTTTTGCAATAATTGGCAAAGATACAAACTGGGTAGTTTTGCCTCAACAATCATAAAGTTCAAAAAAAAATGCCCGAGTGAGGCATTTAATTTTAGCCGAGTATGCTGAAAAACTATTCAAAAGGGGCAGATTTTTTCTTTTCCTTAAACATAGTTTTGGTAAAATTGGCTTGTACTTCGGCGCGTAGTTTAATTTCTTGGGCAGGTATAGCAGGGTCGTTGCTTCTGACGATAAAAAGTTCTTCAACGGTTTGCACCTTATCAGCATTGAAAGTAAGCTCAAGAATAGCACTTTGGTCGGGCGCAATCGCGTTTTGGGTAAGGCTAAAAGTTACGCAGTTGCATTTGCTTTCTAAGGCGGTAATAATCAAGTGCGAGCCTCCGGCATTGAATAGCGTAAATTGCTGGCGCACTTTTTCGCCGCTTTCTACCTTGCCAAAATTGAACTCGTAACGGTCAAGTTTCAACGAAGGTGGAATAGCTTTTCTTTCAGGAGTGTTTTCAAATTTTACGCCTTCGGCAGTATTACCGCTTTCGTTTTTGGCTTGCACATAGCCTTTGATGTTGAGCAACATCATCGACTTTTTGGCGTTGCTATACACACTCAGCGTTTTGGCAAATGGTCCCGGGCGACCATTGCTGTCGAATGCCGCCTTGATGCGCCCTTTTTTGCCCGGCAAAACTGCTTCTTTGCTCCACGAAGGCGAAGTACACCCACAAGAGGCTTGTACTTTGGTAATCTCGATGGGTTGGTCGCCGGTGTTGGTAAACTCAAATTCGTATTCGGCAAGCGTGCCTTCGGCGATAGTCCCGAAGTCGTGGGTTTCTTTGGGGAAATTCATAATACCTTGGGCATATACCGATAAACCTCCGGCAACAAATAACAAGCAAGCAATTATTTTTTTCATAGAATTATTAAGAATTTATGATTTAAAAACGAAAAAATCGCGGTAATTACTTCAAAAATAGCACAAAAATCATCAATGCTCAAGTCAATGATTGGGTTTAACTTTAGATTAACCCCACAATGACTTTGATTGACGACAAAATGATGTCAGTAATGTCTCACACGCCATCAAATTATTCAAAGATTCGATTCATAATTACAAATCACCTCAGCACCTCGCTATCTGCCAGAGGCGATACGCAGTCAATGAATTAAATATTCAGAAATGTTAGTTTAAAAAACCCCACTTTTGAGTTTTAAACCCATTGTTTCGTCCAAACCAAACATCAAGTTCATATTTTGTACGGCTTGTCCCGATGCACCTTTGAGTAGATTATCAATCAGGCTAATGATAAACAATTGATTATCGTGTTTTTCGAGGTAAATAAAACATTTGTTGGTATTGACTACTTGTTTCAAGTCGGGGTTTTGTTGTACCAAGATGGTAAATGGCGTATCCTGATAATAAGATTGATAACAAGCTTGAGCTTGAGCTAGACTCCAATCGCACTCGGTAAATGCGGTTACAAAAATTCCCCGCGTAAAATCGCCTCGCAAAGGAATAAAATTCAAACGGCTCGCAAAATCGCCCTGCAACTGCTTGATACTCTGGGTTATTTCGTGCAGGTGTTGGTGTTGAAAGGGCTTATAAACCGAAAGATTGTTGTTGCGCCAGCTAAAATGGCTATGCTCAGTGGGGCGTTGCCCAGCCCCCGTCGAGCCGGTAATGGCGTGAATTTGCACATCGGCGCGGAGTTTTTGGTTTTTTGCCAAAGGCAACAAAGCCAACTGAATGGCAGTAGCAAAGCAACCCGGATTGGCTACTTTGGTGGCTTGCGACAAAAGATTTTTGTTCAATTCGGGCAAGCCATATACCCAATTATCCTGAACGCTGGCATTGTAACGAAAATCGGTGCTTAAGTCAATCACTTTGACCCGAGCAGGAAGGGGATTTTCGGACAAAAATTTTTGGGATTCACCGTGTCCACTGCACAAAAAAATGGCATCAATCGCCTCAAAATCAAAGTTTTGCGAAAAAACCATCTCCGTTTCGCCCCATAAATCGGTATGCACATTTGCCAAAGGCTTGTTGCCTTGGCTTTGGCTATGCACCCAAGCCAAACGCGCTTGGGGGTGATTGAGCAAAATTCGTATCAATTCTCCGGCAGTGTATCCGGCACCACCCACTATGCCAATGTTTATCATTTGATAAGTCAATTTTAGAGAGCTTATATTTTAGGCACAAAGTTAAAAGATAAACTTTAGGAATGGAAGATATTAAGGAATTAGGAATAAACAATTAGGAATTATAAATTGTGTAAATACCTGATTATTAATTAGTTATATTATTACCAACAGTTCGGGCAGTTTCTGGTTGCTAATTATTTATTAACTTCCTGATAATCAGATAGTTACATAGAATTATCCTACCATACAAAACTTAGAGCCACTAGGACATAAAGTCCATAAGTATTTGATAATCAATTAATTGCGTCTTAATGACCTAGTCCTAATCAAAAAATGTACAGCAATATGATATAAAATATTTAAAAAAAATATAACCTCTTGACAATCAATTACTTACACAAGTATTTTCCTAAGTCGTAATTGAATCATCTATTTGCCCATTATTTCAAACATTTTGACCCAGTTGTTTGCCAATTGCGGGGCTTTGCTCCCCCCCATAATATTGGTAGCAGATTTGCCCGCCAACAAGGTGAGGGTAAGCGGCGAAGCGGCGAATCCACCAAAGAGCTTTTTTAGATCAACCTTGATGTGCAATCGTTTGGTTGTGGAGTCAATAGCAAATTCAAGCTCTCTATAACATTCTTCGCGCCCCAAATGATAGACTAAGCCCCGCCTCTGCCCTGATTGATGGAAATAATAACCTTCACATTTAAAAAAAATGTAGCCCTGCTCCCAAGTCCAAAACATTCCCTCGATGGGGTCTAAATCGCCGGTTTGCGCCCCTTGATGGTTACGCAGTGAATCAATCCCCAAGCTAAATTTTATTTTCTGATAAGTGCCTGATAATGAGGGATTTAACAAAAGTTTGAATTGATTTTGCTCATCACTTATTTTGAGTAATCGGTAGCTGTTTTTTTCTTGCCAATCCTTGCCTTCGTGGTTTTGGATTTGAAAATTGCTCACATAATACTGCAATTTGTTCAAATAAATCGTATCGCCCGACTCAGTAATGTAGGCTTGGTCAAAACGCAGAGGTTGATTGCCAAAATAATGTTCAAAAACAATCTCAAGACCAGAGTTTTTTTGTCCCCAAACGATTTGCAAGGACAAAAAAAGGAGACTCCAAATTAAAAATAGTTGCTTTTTCAATTGATTTAAAAATTAAAATTATTGCTTAGTAATGAGTTAATTATAAGATGTGCTGATGTGCTAATGTAATACATTGATTATCAGTTAATTAATAAATTCAATTGTTTACTTTATTTTATTCTTGTTC
>JALONJ010000513.1 GCA_025455045.1 Microscillaceae bacterium
AATGATTTAAAAATAAAGTAAACAATATTAATTATTAAATAATTGATAATCAATGTATTACATCAGCACACCAGCACATTTTATAACTAACTCATTACTAAACAATACTTAGCAGATACTGTCCGTAGCCACTTTTGAGCAAGGGTTGGGCGATTTGGGTCAATTGTCCTTTGCTAATAAAACCACTTTGGTAGGCTGACTCCTCAATACAGCCGATTTTCAGACCTTGCCTTTCCTCAATGACCTGCACAAACTGACCGGCTTGCATCAACGATTCAAACGTGCCGGTATCGAGCCAAGCCGTTCCTCGGTCCAAGATACCCACCGAAAGCTTGCCCATTGCAAGATAGGCTTTGTTTACATCGGTAATTTCATACTCACCCCGCGCCGAAGGTTTGAGGCTTTTGGCGATGCTAACTACTTGATTGTCATAGAAATACAAACCCGGCACGGCATAATTCGACTTGGGTTTTTTGGGTTTTTCTTCAATGGAAATGGCTTTTTGATTTTGGTCAAATTCTACTACACCATATCTTTCGGGGTCGGATACGTGGTAGGCAAATACTACCCCGCCTTCGGGGTGGTTGTTGCTTCTTAACAAATTTCTTAAGCCCGTGCCATAAAAAATATTGTCGCCCAAAATCAGGGCAACTTTATCATTGCCAATAAAATCTTCGCCGATTACAAAAGCCTGCGCCAAGCCATTGGGTACTTCTTGAATAGCATACACAAACCTACAGCCCAAGTGCGAGCCATCGCCCAAGAGTTTTTGAAACAAAGGATTGTCTTGCGGAGTGGTGATAATCAAAATCTCGCGGATACCGGCATCTAATAAAATCGAGAGCGGGTAGTATATCATCGGTTTGTCATACACCGGAATCAATTGTTTGCTCACCGATAAGGTAAGTGGGTGCAAGCGTGTGCCGGAACCACCGGCAAGAATAATTCCTTTCATAGGTCAATTATTTTGTAATTGCTTGATAATCAACAACTTATATTTTTATTTAAGCTAATGTTATCCATTTCAATTCGGGCGCAAAATTAAATGATTTCGGCTAATAATCTCAATATTTAGCTTAGTTTATGGCTTGTGAAAATTGAGTTATTTTGTAAATATTTGATAATCAGTTAGTTATGATTTTTTTTAAAACCTTAAAAACCTTAAAATACTGCGATACAAATTTTAGCTTGAAAATATGCAACTAATTGATTATAAGCACTTTGCGCCTGAGCGTCTTGCGCGAAAATGATTGATGCAAGGTAACTTCAAACCATTCCATTGCTCAATTTGCTAAGTGAAACACAACTATTTAGCTAAATATTTAAACAAAATATAATCAATTGATAATCAAGTATTTATAAAATTTTAAAACAAATTCATAAATAACTGATAATCAATGAGTTAAATTTTACGAAATTGATTAAATTTTTGACAAAAAATTTGCTTTTTGCTAAATTTTGTAGTATTTTTGATTGTACAATTTTTCAAAAATACCATTCAATATTTTATGCAAACAACCGAAAATCCTAAGTCAAAGGCTCAAGTCAAAACCGCCTTTCGCGCCCTCTTGCTTGAGCGACAAACCGCCCGCGCCCTCGTGCGCACCCAAGAAGAAATTGCCCAAGCCGAAAAAGACAAGGCTTTGGTCAATATCACTTCCCAATACACCCCCGATACGATTGTCAAAGGCTTGGCTGATTTGCAATTGGCTCTCGGCAATGCCGTACTGGGTTTGTCAGCGCAAATGCAAGCCGAACTAACCAAACTCGAGGAACTCAAAGCCTCCATTGAGGTCGAACAAGCGCATTTGAAAGAACTCAATGCGATTCAATTGACTGCCGAAGCCTTGCATATTTTGCGTCAAGAACAAGCTACCCAATTGCAAACCATTCAAGATGAATTTGCCGACAAAACCAAGCAAATCACCACCGAAAGTACCGAAAAACGCCAATTGTGGGAAAAACAACAGCAAGAACACAACCTTATGGTGAGCGAATACACCGAAAACCTTAAGCTTGAGCGCGAAAAAGAACTGGCTGATTACAAATACGAACTTGAGCGCACGTACAAAGTCGAAACTGATGCTTTTGCCGAAAAACGCAAACTGCTGGAGCGCGAACTGCGCGAAACCGATCGCATCAAACAAAAGGATTGGAATGCCCGCGAAAAAACGCTCGAACTCAATCAAACCAAACTAGATGAATACAAAACCAAAGTCGACGGTTCGGCTCAAGAAATTGAAGAAGCCGCCAAAAAAGCCCGCGAAGAGGCAATCAAAAACGCCAGCAAAGAAGTCAAAATCCGCGCCGACCTCGCCGAAAAAGAAATGGACGGGACTAAGCAAGTTTTTGAGCTGCAAGTTCAATCTTTGGAAAATACCCTCGCCCAACAAACCGACCAAGTCGAAAAACTCCAAAGCGAGCTTAAAGAAGCCATGTCGCAAGTCCAAAGTCTCTCCCTCAAAGCCATCGAGAACACCAATTTTAAAAAATAGTTGATAAACCAAAGTGGACCGTGAACTCATAATTCATAACTCATAACTCTCCTTTAAAAAAATAAACGATGTCAATAAACGCCAAAAGTACCAAAGACCAAATTTTGAAGGCTTATAATGCCCTCGAAAAAGAAAAAAAAGAGGTAGAAGTCAAACTTCGCCAAGCCGAGCGCGACCTCACCCAAACCCAAAAAGATGCCGAAGCCTGCAAAGCCAAAATGGAGGCTCTCAAACAAAGTACGGGTATTCAGCCAATCATCAAAGTGGTGGGCGATGCGGCTAAAGTCAATACTGTAGAGGGAATTTTGCTCACTTTAGAAAGTATAGAGCAAGGTTTGGGAACTTCTATCAATGAAATATCTGCCAAACTTACTCTCGAAGCCGATGGTTTGGCAGAATTGCTGAAGCAAACGCAAGAAAAAACCGAAGTCTTGCAATCGCTCTACACAATTGAAGTGAGTGATGGTATGCTCGATAAACTCCTTGATGAGTATGAACAAACCGAAGAAAATTTTGCCGAAGAAATCAAAAAACAACGCCTCACGGCTGAAGAAGGCTATTTGGAACTCTTGAAAAATTGGCACAAGGAGCAACAAAAACACGAAAAATTGTGGCAAGAAACCCTTGATGCAACTGCCAAAAACCAAAAACGAGAATACCAAGAGTATCAATACGACCTCGAACACGCTCGCAATGCCGAGCGCGACAACTACGACCAAAAGAAAAAGCAATTGCAAATTGATTTGGACGAAATTCGTGAAACCAAAGTAAATGAGTGGAATGAACGCGAAAAACAACTCAAAAACCGAGAAGATGAATTTGCCAAATACAAAACCGAATTTGAACAATTGCCCGACAAAACCGACAAAGAAGTGAAAAAAGCCGAAGCCGAAGGCAAAGCCATCATTGAAAAAGATGCCAAAGTCAAAGCCGATTTGCTCACCAAAGAACACGACAGCCAAAAACGAATGTATGAATTGCGTATTCAGACCTTACAAACCTTGATTGAGAGCCGCAAAACCCAAATCGAGAGCCTCAATCGCCAAGTCGAGGCGGCGCACAAACAAGCGCAAGATTTGGCAATCAAAGCCATTGAAGGTACGGCAAATCTGGATAAATTCAATGCGGTCAAGGAAATAGCCAACGAATTGGCTAAAAATCAGCCCAAAACCAAGTAGGAGTTGAGAATTGGGAATTGGGAATTAGGAATTGGGAATTAATAATTAGGAATCAAAAATAATATAACTAATTGGTTTTCAGCAAGTTATATCTTTAAAAATGTTGCTTTATTCCATATCCATTCTGTAAAATTAACATCCTGATAAAATTTAAAAACCGCCGAATTTTTCGGCGGTTTTTTTTATAATTTTATTTAGAAATAAATCAGAATATTTATCTTATATTTCTCAATATCAAATCAATTAATTTCATAAAACCAAATAAAATTTTGAAAATTAAAGATTTAACCTAAAAATAATTTTAGAAAACTTATTCCCACAAAAAAATGTTTTATTTTACGAGTTAATTTTTCTAATTTTGTTTAGCAAAAATCGAGTCAAATTTTGACTAAAAGTAGTTTTTTGAACGTTTATAAATTATTGTTTGAACAAGGAGTTGCAAAAACAGTTTTGGATCTTCACCACTTTTCAGGAATTGCCTTTGGGAATTCCATTGAATTCTGAAAAGCTCTCGCTTTTCAGTGATTCTGAACATTACCAAGCAAAA
>JALONJ010000087.1 GCA_025455045.1 Microscillaceae bacterium
AAAATATTTATTATATCAAAATAATACAAGTTTATTTTAAATATAATTTATAATTTACCGAAAAAATGTATTTTTTACATTATAATTAGTTGATTATCAGTTAGTTACAAAATTATTCACGTTAGATTATTGCATCAAAAAGACCATCTCTCATTGCTTGGTTAGTTTTCTGCCTTTGCCATTTCCCAACCAATGATGGCTTTTTTGCGGTTGCTTCCCCAGTGGTATTCGCCTAGTTTGCCTTCTTTGCGAATCACTCGATGGCAAGGTATCAAGTAAGCAATGGGATTATCGCCTACGGCTGTGCCTACGGCTCTGAGGGCTTGAGGCTTGCCGATGGCTTGGGCAATGGACTGGTAGGTACTTACTGCCCCAATAGGCACTTTGAGCAGAGCTTCCCAAACTTTGAGCTGAAAATTAGTGCCTTGTACCAACAAAGTCAGTTTGTCGGATTCTTTGGTACGGTCTTGATTTTTGAAAGGCGAAAATATTTTTTGGATAAAATGTTGGGTATAACTAGGCTGATGAATGAGGCGAGCAAAAGACCATTTTTTTGAAAATTGGGCAAACTCATCTCTTTTTTGGTCTTCTTCTACAAAAGCAAGCCCACAAATGCCTTTTTCGGCTACGGCAATAAAACACATGCCAAAAGGGGAGAAGTTGTAGCCATAGTAAATATCCAAGCCCATACCCGCGCTTTTGTATTGTTGAGGTGTTACGCCCTCAATATTGACAAAAAGGTCATAGACCCGCGACTGGGTCGAAAGCCCCGCTATCTCGGCGGCTTCTACTAGATTTTGGGTGTCTTGAATCTTATTTCTCAAAAAATCTACCGTCAAATATTGCAAAAAACGCTTGGGGCTTACGCCTGCCCACTCCGCAAAAATGCGTTGAAAATGAAAGGGGCTTACATTTACCTCCTCGGCTACTTGTTCTAGGCTGGGTTGTTGCTTGAAATTTTCGGACAAAAAAGCAATTGCTTTTTCTACTCTTTGGTAATTGAACTGTTCTTGGCTCATCATCATGCAAAATTTATAGTTCAAAAATAAACTAAGATGAGTCTCGAGACAACCCGAAATTTGCGAGATTGATACAATAGAATTTTTTTATAATTTATTGATAATCAAATACTTATGTGTTTCAGATTTCGGATTTCGGATTTCGGACTTCGGATTGTAACTTCAATGCAATTTTACTTTTCAATAAAAATACTTCCCAATCCTCATTTCCCACCAAAAAACTATTCCACCAAAAAATGGTAGCCCACACCTTTGATAGAGATAATTTGAATATTGGGGTCTTCCTTGAGATAATCGCGGAGTTTGGTGATATATACGTCAAGGTTGCGAGAATTGAAAAATGAATCATCGCCCCATACTCTAAGCAAGATTTCTTTGCGCTGGGTGATGGCATTGCGATTTTCAAGCAAAATGCCCAACAATTCGGCTTCGCGGTGCGATAGTTTGCGCACCTGTTCGCCTTGTTTCAGTTCGTACCTTTGGGGGCTAAACTCATACTTGCCAAGAGTTGTAAGTCCTTGATTGTGAGCGTTTTTGCGTTGTGTAATATCAAGTAAATTATGAATCCGAGCGATGAGTTCTTCGAGACTAAAAGGCTTGCGCAGGTAATCATTGCCACCTACTTGAAACCCCTTCAATACATCTTCGGTTTGGGATTTGGCAGTCAAAAAAATAATCGGCATTTGGCTATCGCGCTGGCGAATAAGTTGAGCCAAAGTATAACCGTCTTGGTTGGGTAGCATAATATCCAAAACGCATATATCGGGCTGAAAACTCTCAAAAGCACTCATTACTTGCTTCCCGTCCATCACCATTTGAACCTCAAAGTCCTTGCTCTCTAAGGTGTCTTTTACAATTCGCCCCAAAAAAGGCTCATCTTCTACATACAAAACTTTATTTTTTTTCATATTTATTCCCTCAGCCATTGGGCGATACTTTTCATAAACCATAGATTATCAATTGATTACAAAATTGCTTGCAAATTTTACCAAATAAAGGGAAAAATTAGGACAAAATAAGCAAAAAGCCAAACTCCCTAAATGAAGTTTGGCTTGATGATTTGTAAATACCAAAGTTTTACTTAAAAGTATGATGCGAACCGATTGATATTTCATTGCATATAAATCATTGAAAATCAATTAGTTGTGTAGCTTTTGATTTCTAATTGTTAATTCCCAATTCTTTATTTAGGCTTGTTTTACCATTTGGGCATTGATAATAAGTTTTACTTCATCGCCTACCACTACTCCACCGGCTTCGGTAATTGCCGACCAGTTCAGCCCAAAATTTTTGCGGTTGAGTTTGCCTTGAATTTCAAAACCGGCTTTCACATTGCCATAAGGGTCGGTCATAGTGCCGCCATACTCTACACTAAGGTCAATCGGTAGAGTAGTTTCGCGGATAGTAATGTTGCCGCTTAGAGTATAAGAACCGTCTGCGTTTTTTTGCATTGCAGTCGATTGAAAAGAGAGTTTGGGGTATTTTTCGGCATTGAAAAAATCATCTGATTTCAAATGCCCGTCTCTTTGGGCATTGTTGGTGGAGATACTGTCAATATCCGCCGAAAATTCTACGCTTGCCCCCGCAAAATCATCGCCTTCGGATTGCATACTTGCCGAAAATGTATTGAAATTCCCGGTAACCGTACTGATAACCAAGTGCTTTACTTTGAATTGTACTTCGGAGTGGTAAGGGTCAATTGTCCATTGAGTAGCCATAATTTTTGTATAGTTTAATTTAAAAGTTTTGACATTTATTGTTTAAACATTTATTTTTTAAAAAAGGTTTTGAAACCTTTTATTTTTTTTATGAAATTGTGGAAACTTAGTTGTAAAATACTGATAATCAATAGCTTATAATACGAATTGAAGCCAAAAAAAACGTATAAGTCCAACTCAACACGGGGGCTGATGCCAACAATATTGTTGGGAATAGGCAAATAACCAACTTAGGATTGATAATTTTCATACAATACATTGTGGGCTTCCCATTTGCTCTCAAGAATATTGAAAACCACAATAGCTATCAAAAACAAGCAAAACGAGATGGATAGCATCGTAATCGTGATGATTTGATACGCCAACCAGTAATTCATATCGGCATAACGACACAAGTCGAATAGGATATGTTGGAGAATAAAATATGTACCAATGTTTGCCAAAATAATCAAACTAGCTACGCCCAATTTGAATATATCTTTGGGTTTTTGTTTGTAAATAATTGCCAACCAATAACTCCGGCGTGGCTCGTGAAAACATAATTTACCGGATTTGTCCACGCTGAGGTTTTGAGAAAGTTCGGGGCGTTTAAAAAATATATCCATAAAACCGACCACTAAAAAAATTTTTTATTAAAATGTAAGACACTATTGTTTTGCTAAGAATTCAGGATTGAGTCTTGAATTAGTTTATTGATTGAATCAATCAATGATGACCAATAAGTATAAATTCGAAATTTTTAAAATTTATAAATACTTGATAAGCAAGCGTTTATAAAATAATAAATTTTTAACTGTTGATTTTATTCCCATATTTTAAATGTTGAATTTGGTATGAAGTTCTCGAACCACCGAAAAAATAAAATTGGGTAATATAATCTATAAACCAACTAAAAAGCATTTGGTTAAGGAAAACGCCGTTTTTTTTTGAGGATATATGGCTAATTGTAATATAAAATCAATTATATATCTGATAATCAATAAGTTAAGTTATTTTTTGTAATTTAAAAAACTGTGATTTGCAATTTGTATTTACTAAACCGTAATTTGCAAATTCAATCTGTAATCCAATGAAATACTCACAAAGGGGCGTTTCTGCCCAAAAAGAAGATGTACACCAAGCTATCAAAAACCTCGACAAGGGCTTGTTTCCCAATGCTTTTTGTAAAATAATCCCCGATTTATTGGGCAATGATGAAGCGTATTGCAACATTATGCACGCCGATGGTGCCGGCACCAAATCGTCTTTGGCTTATCTGTATTGGCGCGAAACCGGCGACTTGTCGGTGTGGCGGGGCATTGCTCAAGATGCAATTGTGATGAATTTGGACGATTTGCTCTGTGTGGGCGCAAGCGACCATATTTTGCTATCCTCGACCATTGGACGCAACAAAAATTTGATTCCGGGCGAAGTAATCGCCGAAATCATTGCCGGAACCGAAGATTTTTTGGCAAGTATGCGCCAATACGGTTTTCAAGTTTATCTTACCGGTGGCGAAACTGCCGATGTCGGCGACTTGGTCAAAACCGTCATTGTAGATAGCACGGTTACTGCGCGAATGAAACGCGAGGCAGTAATTGCCAACGACCAAATCCAAGCCGGTGATGTAATCGTAGGGCTTGCCTCGTCGGGCAAAGCCATCTATGAAAATGAATACAATGGCGGAATGGGTAGCAATGGCTTGACCTCGGCACGCCACGATGTATTTCATAAACAATACGCCCAAAAATACCCCGAAAGCTTTGATAATCAACTAGATATGAGTTTGGTATATAGTGGTAGCCGTAGCTTGACCGAAGCCATTGAAATTCCTGACTTTGGCAAAATCACTGCCGGAAAGTTGGTATTGTCGCCCACTCGCACCTACGCTCCCTTGATGCGCGAGGTTTTGGCGGGCTATCGTTCCCAAATCCACGCTTTGGTGCATTGCTCGGGCGGAGCGCAAACCAAGATTTTGCATTTTATCAAAGGCAAACCCTTGCACATTATCAAAAACAAGCTGCTGCCTTTGCCGCCTTTGTTTCAATTGATTCAGCAAGAAAGCCAAACCGACTGGCGCGAAATGTACCAAGTATTCAATTGCGGACACCGCTTGGAGATTTATACCGATGCGCATACCGCCGAAGCCATTGTCAAGATTTCGGAAAAATACCACATTGCCGCCCAAATCATTGGCAAAGTAGAGTCTGCCCCTGCTCCACAGCTCACTATCCAAAGCGAATTTGGTGAATTTGTATATAGATAAAATATTGTTTTTCTAAGAAATAATTTTACCAAACTAATTTAGTGATATTTATCATTTTTATTCCAAAAGATAATTGATTAGTTTTGCGCTTTGGTTTAAAATAATTGAAATTGTACTTTTTGTAGTTTTTTAGCCAAGCATTTGCTATCTTGTGAGCAAAAATCTAGGCAACCAAGATGTACAATTGGTGATTTTAACCTGAGCTAATAATTGAAAACAAAATCTAAAATTTATAATTATGATTGAAAAAAATGAAAAAACCGAAAAAGCCGATTTTTTGATAGATGTAGTAGTTGAGATTCCGAAAGGAAGCCGCAACAAATACGAGTATGATTATGAGAAAAAGATGATTCGCTACGATAGAATGTTGTTTTCATCGGTTCACTACCCGAGTGATTATGGCTTTTTTCCCGACACTTTAGCCGAAGACGGCGATACTTTAGATGCCTTGGTGTTGGTAACTGAGCCTACTTTCCCGGGTTGTATTATTGAAGTGCGCCCGATTGGGGTGTTTAATATGCGCGATGAAAAAGGCCCCGATGCCAAGGTGCTATGTGTGCCTATCAGCGACCCCATTTGGAATCATATTTTTCGCCTAGACCAAATTCCCCCGCACTTAAAGTTGGAAATTGAACATTTTTTCAAAGTTTACAAAGATTTGGAAAAGAAAAAAGTTGGAGTTGAGGGCTGGGATGATGAAAACGCCGCTTTGCTGGCTATCAAAGAAGCCCAAAAACGCTATTATGAAAGCAAGTGGAAAGTGAAATAATGTTGATAGACAAGCTGCGAGAACCCTGCCTATTGATGGTTCTGATATCGAAATGTTGATTTGATTTTCCAAAATCAATATTTATGCTTTAATTTGAGTATTCAATAGTTGATAAATAGCTTATGTTTTGCTAAATGTCTGATAATCAATGATTTATAAAATTAACTTTTCTAGATTATGAGTAAGTCTGAGGCAAATCTTCTGTTGAGTACTCGTTTTTTCAAAGCATTTAATTATTTTAAACTAATCCTGTGAACACAAACACCCTAGAAGAAAGCGGCAACCACCGCCCTGTTATTCATTACTTATTGTTTAATGAGGAAGCCAAGCTCCAAAAGTTTTTGAAAAAAGCCCTTAAAAATGATTTTAGACTAGAAAGTGAAAGTTTTTATGGGGCTTGGGAAATCCCTTTTGTCGTGGGCGTTTCGGCAACGACTCCCACCGACGAAGTCGCCCGCCAAACCGCTATTGACACCCTCACCCAAATCGCCCAAAAACTGCAAGGTACTTACGACAGTTGGGAGTATGATGAACGAGAACGAATGATTTAAACCGTTGATTATCAGCTAGTGATAGCTTTTTTATCATTCATTCTTCAACCTATTACGCGCTTCTTGGAGTTCGGTCAAAACGGGCTTTGCATCTTGCTCGTATTTTTCAAGGGCGATGGACTTGATAATTTCAAAGACGACAATTGTACCAATAGACATTGTAGAGTGCGCCAAAATACGCTCGTGCCAATCATAAAGGCTAAAATTTTCCCACCATTTGAAGTTTAGCCCCAAAGTAAGCCCCGACTCCACAAAAAATATAAAATAAGCAATAAACTTGGTTCGTAGTTCAATATCTTGAATTTTTTGCTCCAAAAACGCCAAAGTTGGCTCGCCAAAGCGCTTGACCGTAAAATAATTGTATTGCCAAATTAAATAAATTCCCCAAGCTAATCCACTGATAATCAGTAAGTTACCAGATATATTAAACCAAGATTCGTCGCGCCCGAGGGCTACCTCAATCAGCAAGACCAAAATCGTAAATGCCAAGCCGAGGCTTCCGCCAATACCGGCAATGCGCCAGCGTTTTTGTAATTTTTGCACTTTTAGCAACATAATCTTCGAGTTTTTTTCTTGGGTAATGGGTGATTTTTGTGGTGATGAGTCCTGATTTTGCCACAAATTTTGTAATTCTTCAAATTCATTCATCGCGCACCTCCTTCATCATTTGCATAAGTTTGGTTTTGAGGCGATTGAGTTTTACGCCTACATAATTGGGTTCAATGCCTATAATATTTGCCATTTCTTGATACGATAGACCTTCCAAAGCCAGCGTGATAAGCAAACGGTCGGTTTTGGCAAATTGATTGAGTAATTCGTACAGTTGAGTCAATCGGGCTTCGGTTTGTAGTTTTTCTTCTGTATCTTGCTGATTATCAATGACTTGGGTTTGATAATGATTTTTTTCAAATATCTGCCCTTGTTTCCATAGTCGCTTGCGAAACGTGAGGGCGGTATTGACAGCAATCCTATATACCCAAGTACTCAATTGCGCCTCGAAACGAAAATTGGGCAAACTGTTCCAGATATTGATAAAAACCTCTTGTTGCCAATCGTCCAAATCCTCTATATCGGTCAAATAAGCCCTTCCTAAGCGGCGCAATCGGGCTTTATGGGTATCCACGATGGTCAAAAAAAGCTGCTCGCGCTGTGCTGCGTCCATTCAACATTGTTTTTTTTAGTTTAGATACCCAAATCCGGTTTTTATTACAGTTTTATCGCTTTTTACGAAAAAAAATAGTGAAGCCGGGTAACTTTTTCACTGCTTTTGATTGAAAATTCGTAAGTCATTTATAATCAATCGCTTATGATTTTTTAGCAAAAAATCAACTATATATGCCAATTAAGAGTTGAAATTTGTACTTTTCCCATAAATTGCCTTTAAAAATGTAACAAAACTAAGATAAGCGCACTATTCAAAAGTACTAAAAACACAAAAGAAGAAGCATTTTGGTCTTAAAAAGTAAATTCAGTTAATTTTATGGAAAAGTTGAATCCTTATATAAAAATAGTACAAATTTATGGGTGTTTTTATTAGAAAAATCATATTTTTAACCCTTGATCCGCATTATGTCCTTTCTTGTAACAAAATAATGCCTTAATTTTGTATTAGTTTTTATAAAAGCTATCCAATCAAACATTCTCAATCATAATCTTATCCATTTTTTCTAATCCTCAATTTATTCACTTTCAATTACTTAAACCGTCTTTTATGTTGAAAATTTGAAAATTTCCAAATTTCTTTTAGGTCAATACTTCGGACAGTTTTTGTAAGTAATTGACAATCAACAGGTGATGCTATTTTAGATATTTTTTGTAAAAGCTTATAATCAGGTACTTACTAAATAACTCGGAACTAGAAACTGTCCGAACTATTGTTAGGTATTTATTTTTAGCTTACCTAAGTTTTGGCTTGGTTTTTCAGAGTTGTGAGCGAGCCGAAGATCTCGTTGCGCCAGAAATCGAGATTAAAGAAGCTATCCCAGCCATTCAAAAATGGTATGCCCGCCAAATCCAAGATTACGCCAAAAGTGCCACCCCCGAAACCATTTTTATACCCCACTGGGTCAAAGGCGTGTTGCATACCCTTGATAATGGCACACGCTTGGCAGTGTTTCCGGTGTGGCGCGAGGTAGTCTTACGATACCACGAAGTAGGTTTTGTGCGCCGCTTGGTGGTGCGCTTAGATGCGCAAAATCGGGTGATTAAGGGCGAAATCTTGGCAGTGATTGCCCCCAAAGCGTATCTCATTGAGCATCTTGAACAAGTACCGAAGTGGTATGCCGAAGACCGCCTACCGCCCAACCCTCGGTCTTTGTCTTTATGCCGTTGTTGGTGCGTAGAAATTACCCAAAGGTTTTAAATTTTTGCGGGTTTATCAGGTACAACGACACCAACAAATCGTAGTAAACGCAGTTGTTGGTGTCGAAAAACGCTGATTTCCGAAGATCAGGGTTTTTCTTAAATGCGCCAGCGTTTTTCTAACACCAAAAACGGAGAAAAGCTAAGTTTTTACAAATAATGTAGGCAAAATCACTTGATATTCACTATAACAAGGTGATTATTGACTAATTTGAATCTCCACGCGGCGGTCAAGTGCCGGATTACCGGGCGTGCCGGCGTGGTTAGCTCCATAATACTCAACTTGAATGGCAGACCAAGGCACACCAAACGCCAACAACAAGTCGCGGACTTTTTCGGCACGCAGTTTTGATAGGCTCATATTTTGACTGGGATTGCCAAATTTATCCGAATAACCTTGCAGTACAAAGCGCGGTTCGGCGGCATTTTGGCGCATTTGCCGAACAATATTTGCCAATTGCGTGCGTTGAGGGGCGTCTACATCCATTACCCCTGAAGCAAAGTAAACTTGATAATTGCCCAGTATTTGCGGGGTTTTAGCTTTTTCGGTGGGGGGAGTACTCAATTGACTTTGCAAGCTAACTACCTGATTTTTAAGGATTTGGATTTCGTTCAACAATTGTTGATTGTTTTGGGCATTAGTTTGGGTCTGTCGTTCAATTGCCATTTGCAAAGCCAATTGGTCAATTTTTTGATTGATGCTTTCCCAAGCCGGATGGGTAGGGGCAAGGCTGTCTTTTGCCAAATTTTGACTGATCTGGCGGCGAATATTGGCGGAATCAACCTTGATTTTTTGCGCTGCACTCAGCGAATCGGGTTTGGCAAGCTCGGTTTGCGGGCTGAGGCTAGGATTGGAATTGTTGGGCTGATTGGTTATCGGCAAATTATTGGCATAATTGAGGCGATTTTGATTGGCTTCATTACTCCTTTTCAAGACACTGAGTTGCTCAAGATAAAAGGCTTGTTTTTCTTTCTCAAGGCGTAGGCGTTCTTGCAAAATATAGTTTTGCGCTTCGGTCAGTTTGAGGGGTTGGCTACTCGGAGTATTGGCAATGATTGAATCTTTTTTAGTGTATAAATCATTGACAATCAATGAATTAGCTACTCCATTGCGCGTATTTTCGCGCGGGTTGTTTTGCAAGGCTAGGAGTTCGTTTTCCAATTTTTGCTTTTTGATTTGCGCTTCCAAATAAGCAATATCTTGCCCAATTTTTTGTGCTTCTAAGCTATCATTGATTACTAAATCATAAGCCTCGCGCTCCGCCAAAGGTGGGGTGATTAAATTTGAGTTTTTATCTATAGCCGAAAATTGCACCAAAGTATCAATGGGTTGAAAATAAAAGGCTTGCGATTTGCGTATCACCAATGTATCGTGGCTATGTATGATTTGTCGACGACTCGAGTCCTGCACAATGTGTAAGTTTTGGCTAATCGGCTGCGTATGAACCAAATGTGGGTTTAATGGATTGATGCGAAAAGTATCGCGTTTCACGCCTGTTAGGCTATCTTTGGCAAGCATTACCGAATTAAGGGTATCTGTTTTTTGCTCAATCAAAAATTCCTTGCCGGTATAAGCAGTATTGGCGGCAAAAATGGGTGGAGCTTTAAAATTGGTTTTTTTTGCGCCAAAATTGTAATGCAAACTCACCGAAGTAATGGCGTATATATCATTCCAACGGTCATTTTCGCGCCCCCGTGCCGCTTGCGAAGTATTGGTCGGGTTGGCGGCAATTTGTTGAATTTCGGAGTTGAATTGGGTCAGATAATTGCCACTTACATCATCTAAATAATCGGTAAAAGTATAATTTGCCAGCATTTCCAGATTGAGATTGAGGCGATTGCTCAGGCGAAATTTGAAGCCAATCCCAAGCGGAATTTGCCAAACGCGGGTATTGTATGCCTTGCCTTCGGTTTGCAAATCGCTCAGGTTGGTTTCAAACACACCATCTTGACTAATGATTTGCGCGGCGGGGTTGCCTTCGGCAAGGTTGCGAATGGTTTGGTCAGACCAATAATAATATCTTGTACCCGCTTGGTTTAGCAAATCGCCATAGACTTTAAAATCCAGCAATCCCAATCCGGCCGTAAAATACGGACTGATAAAAGCCCGACTGCTACGCCACTTGCCATTGTCGAGATAGTAGGTAAATTGAAAATTGAGGGCTTGCAGATGGGTTTGGGCATTGAGGGCGCGGGCAAAATTAGATTTTTCGCGGACAATTTCTTGATTGGAATTGGTATAAATATCGTTGCTAATCAGCTTGCCTTGCCAATAGTTGAGCTTGACAGACCACGACTCAGACAAAAATTTTTCAAGACTTGCCCCATAAGCCAAGTAGTTCCAATCACGCTGGCGCAGGAGGGGCGAAGGCGCGAAAAAACGCGTATTCAAATCGCCGTAGTATTGCCCTAGCCCGCTTTGTATCCCGATTCGCCATTGATAAATATCTTGTTGCGCAGTTATATTTTGCCAGCCGAAAAGGAAAAAAATCAACAAATGCCGGTACTTCCTCATTGTCAAATAGGTTTTAATGCTTTTAGCTTTTGATTATTTGACAAGATAAGCATTTTTTGCGATTTGCAAGCTATTTTTGGATTTATCGTAAGGAGTAGGGTAGGGGGGAATCATTCGTTTAGAGATTTTCGCAATTTGCAAGGTTTCCAACTTCGCTGAGTTTACTTGTGCATTGCCAAACGCCGCCTTTTTTACAAATTTTTGCAATTTTAAACAATCAGCATAAATATTCATAATCACTTGATTATCAGATATTTACATATTCTCCCTTAAAACAAAAAAAACAAGCAGTTTCTACTACTTGTTTTTTTGTAAATGATTGATTATCAAATACTTAATTATGTTTTGTGTTGATTTGTACTCAGGCTAGGCGCGTTGGGAATCGCGTAAGTACAATCTGTTAGGTTTGGAAGTGTGGCGGATTAAGGTGCGTTATTTTTATTGGGTGCATTTCAAATTTACCACCTTATATCCTCTCCTTCGGAGAGGGTTGGGGTGAGGCAATAGAAATACGTAAATTTGAAATGCGCCCTTTTTATTTTTATTTTTTTCGTGTTCTAAGCGTATTTGCTCAATTCTTTTTCGGTATTTTTCGTCAATAGCTTGTTTAGCGAACCAAAAAAAATAGAAATAACAAGAATAATCCCTACCCTAAACAACAGAGTGTTCAAGGGGAGGTAAACATTTCCTTCTTCATCTATTTTATAACCTGTTTTTATTTTCATAAGTTTATTATAGAGTTTACTTTTTTTGTAATCTTCACTGTTACTTCTTCACAACAAGTAATAAACAAAGGCAATATTTTGATTTCATAAATCGTTTATAATCAATTTGTTATAATCGTATTTTGTAATTATTCCTTGTAATTTAGAAATTGTATTTCTTATCGAGAATAATTTAGAACAAATAAACAAATTTTAGAGCTAATTATCAATTATTTATGCGAACTAACTTGCTTAAATTACAAAACGAACTGTAATGTCATAACTAATTGATTATCAGATATTTACATATTCTCCCTTAAAACAAAAAAACAAGCAGTTTCTACTACTTGTTTTTTTGTAAATGATTGATTATCAAATATTTAGTTGTGTTTCGCATTGATTTGATTTGTACTAACGCTAGATGCGTTGGGAAACACGCAAGTACAATCTATTAAGTTTGGAAGCGTAGCGGATTAAGGGAAAGCCCCCCATCATCTCACTATCTCACCATAAAAAACTACTTACTCGCCATCACAGTCGGCAAGAAACTTTCGCTGACTTGCAACAGCGTATAAATACGGTCTTCGGCATACAAAACCAAAGCTTTTTGCAAAATTTTGCGGGCTACTTTATAATCCTGCCGATTGAAATAAGTTACCGCTTCATTGTAATAATGCAATCCGGCTAATTGTTTTAGCGTAATATCTCGAGTAAAATGAGACAAAGGAATATCGTTCTTGAGCGGAGTTTGTCGGCGGTATTTTTCTTCGGTTTCGGCAATCAATTCCTTGCCCTCGATCAAGCCGCCGATTGGATTGGTTGATTCCAACAAAATAGTTTCCGCATCGTCCAAATTTACCACCAAATAGGCGTGGTAGGGCGACTCCTTGATTTGATAGGCAAAGCCCAACTCCTGCAAAACCAAGGCATACAAAGCCGTTCCCGAAACACAATCATAGCTGCCTTTGGCGAAGGTTTCGCCCAAAAGGCTATAATTTTCATAATATCTCAAATATTTGCGATGGATTTTTTGAAATACCATTTTCAAATATTTTTTCGGAGTTTTAAAATCGGCTTTCTGACGGCGCAATTCGGCACAAAAAGCCTGCAATTCTTGCTTATAGTCATTTTTTTCGCTAAAGCTAATGCCCGCATCTATTCCCCAAAACCATTCCAAATGACTGGCAAGGCTTGATTGACTAGCCGAAGTGGTGGAGGTTTGCCCGCACAAGCTCCAAGGCAAACCCAAAATGAATATCAATACTAACTTTCTCAACTCGCATATACTATTTTGATAGTGAAACCATTTTTTTGTAACTAACTGATTATCAGGTATTTATAAATTTGAATTAAGCCAAAATTAATAAAAATTGTTTTTATTAATTTTTTATTAATACAAACTTAATAATTCCTTAATATTAACGCAACAATTTGGTAAAAAAGTTTCATTACGAAGCTATTTTTTTTGTGAGATGTAAGATATCAGACGCTGGGAAATATAAGTTTGAAATTTTGAAGATTTTTATAGATAGGAATAGAAATTAAATAAGGTGATAATTTGAATAATATAATATACTGATTATCAGATAGATGCATAATTATTCATTATACATTATTAATTATTCATTACATAGCTGACCATAAAAAAGATTCTTCCCAATTTTTCAGTTTTCCCAAAAAATCAAAAAGAACCTTTTGTGTGATTTCATCAAAAAAATCATAATCTATTGATTATCAATTGATTGCAAACTTCGGCAAAGTTCAAGAAGCTCATCAAGCTGAATTTAGATATTATTTTCAATTGTAAATTTATAATTAATTGATTATCAGTTAATTATAAAAATTGTACCACAGCCCGTTGGGCTGTAACAGCCTAGCAGGCTGTGGTACAATCATTGTCAAAAGCCAAAGATTATCAACATACTAAAAAAAATCTCCCCTTTCGGGAGAGTTGGAGGGGGCTTCCTTATCAAGCAGTAGCTTTTACTATCTGTGCAATATGCTCGGCATCGTAGGCTTGCGCCTGCCAAGCCTCGAGGCGTTTGTTCATCACCCAAAAAAACAAAGGCGGAACCAAACTCATCAAAATCATCACCGGATAGCCATAAGGCAGTTGCGGGCTTTGGTCAAAATGCCGCAAAACCTGATACGGGCGCGAGGCGTAGGCGTGGTGGTCGGAGTGTCGCTGAAGCTGAAACAACACCAAGTTGCTATACAAATGATTGGCATTCCAAGAGTGCAAAGGATTGACCCTTTCGTACCTGCCCGGAGCTATTTCTTTGCGACTAATACCATAATGCTCAATGTAATTGACCGCTTCCAAACTCGAGAACGCCATATAGCTCTGCGCCAACAAAAACACCGGAATCTCCCAAATAAATTGCCCCTGCAAGTAGCTGAATATCAGCGTAATAGACCCAAAAAACAAAATTGGCAAAATCATAAATTGCAACATCTGATTGTGCCAAGGGTTACTCATACTTTGGTTTTTGCGGCTCAGGCGGCGTTGTTCAATTTGCCAAGCACTGCGCCAGCTTCCTGTTACAGTCTGCCACCAAAATTGATAAAAAGTTTGGTTTTTTTTGCTCGTTGCCGGGTCAAGCGGGGTAGCTACATTTACGTGGTGTCCGTAGTTGTGTTCGATGATAAAGTGCATATAAGCCACCGTCATCAAATTGACCTTTGCCAAAAAACGCGCCCACGCACTTTGTTTATGCCCCAATTCGTGCGCCACATTGATACCCCCACTCGTAAAAGTCATAATACTCAACAAAAATCCAATCAATTCCCACCACACCATTTGGCGCAACGAGACCTCATACGAAGCCCAAATCAATAAAAACACTTGAATAGGCACCATCATTTGCACGATAAAATCAAAGTATTTTTCTTGGGCTACCTGATTTACCTGGTCATTGGCGATGTTTTCGGGGTCTTTGCCAATGATTTCATCAAGGATAGGGCTTACCATATATGCCCACAAAAAACCGGCATAATGCCAAAAACCACCCAAAAAGAACCCCACCACAATCAGCGTGGGTACAGTAAGGGTAAACAAAAATCCTAGTCTTTTCCAGATACTCATACCTCAAACAATTTAGCGTAAACAATCCATTAAATTTCAATTTTGGGCGCGATTTCCGGCTGTCGGCAAAGCTAGAGCCTCGCTTGTGCGCCCGCCACCTGCTCCATAGGGTATGGTTTGCAAACCATACCCTATGGAGCAGGTGGCGGGCGCACAAGCGGTACGGCTTCCATCCAGCGCGCATACAATTTTAGTTTTTCTAGCTATTAAAAAAACCGCCACAAAATTTTGACATACAATCAAATAGCCTAAAATTGTATTATGCCACGAAATTATTAAACTTTGTTTACAAAACCAAACTTTTTTCATAAAAATAGTTCAGTTTTTATTGCCTTTTCTTTCCAGTTCGCGCTTCGATCTTCCCATTTTTTCAAAAAAATTGTAACGCAGGCTGCGTAGCCTGCGCGCGTAAATGAGTTTAGGCTTAGAATAAAGCGAGAATCTCCTCAAAATAGGCAAAGAACCCATTTTATCAATTAATACTCTCATAATCAATTAGTCAGTTAGGAATTAGGAATTGGGAATTAATAATTAGGAATTAGAAATTATTTAATCGCCTGATTTTCAATCAATTATATTTTTAAAAGTGTCACTTTATTTTGAATCTGTTCCTTACAAATTTTTACAATCACAAAAAAAATGTCATTCTAATCAACGAGAGGAATGACCATAATCAAGACAATTTCAACAAAGCTGTAAAAAACCAAACTAAGAATAAATACCAAATAATGAACACTTTAAAAATATAAGAAGCTGAAAATCAATTAGTTATATAATTCTCACTCCTCTACTGAATAATAATTCTTTGATGGAAGATTCTTTTACCCACTACCGCTTGCAAATGCAAGACCTGCCCCGATTCATAAAGCCGAACAAGGTCTTGCAAGTCAGTTTGCAAAGATTCTACATTACCTTGTCCTTGCTTGATTGTAAGCCCCTGATTATCAATCACTTGCCATTTGATTTGCTCATTCCTATCAAAATCCTCGCTTACGTCTATTGCCAATTGCCCCGCCGCAGGATTGGGAAACACGCGAAAAACCAAAGCCGAACTAGCCTCCACATAGCTGAACGTGGAGTATTCAAAATCGCCCGACCAATCCAATTGTTTGAGGCGATAATAATAAGCTCCTGATGCTTTCAAATCGTCAAAGGCATATTGTTGCACTTGATTTTGATTGCCTCTGCCCTCCACAAAGCCAATAGCTACAAAATCTTTTGAATTTTGGCTTCTCTCCACCACAAAACCTTTGTTTTCGCGCTCCCAAAAAGTACTCCAAGTCAGCTTTACTTGCTTAGGGCTGGTTCTTTGGGCGGCAAAATTCAACATTCCTACCGCCAAGGGCGCGGCTTGATTGCTCAAATCAATCTCCACACTTGCATTTGCCCCACTGTGGGCAATTTGAATCGTGCCGGTTTTGGGCGTAGTGCCGCTTGAGTTGATGCGTGCTTTGAAGCTCAAACTACTGCCCGGGCGCAGATGAATAGGTAAGCTAAAGGGTATATCCAAGTCAAAATCGGCGTGCGAACCGGCAGCCAAATTGATAGATTGAATGATAATGCCCTGATTACCGTTTTGTGCCGCAATGCTAAGGGTTTGCTCTTGCATTTGTCCGTTGGGTACTTGTCCAAAATTGACTTCGGTTTGGCTGGGATTCAATTGCGAAGCGGTCAATGAATTAAGAATCGGCGCAGTACTGCTCCCCAAGAAAAAAACTTCTTGCGATAACCTTACTCCATCACCTCGGCGGTGCGAACCGGTGGCTATATACACCCCGCCATTATTGACAATGGCTTGCGTACCGTGCCTGCCCTGCTGAAGTGGGTCAAGCGTGCGCCAAGTGTTATTGCTCACATTGAGGGCTTCATTTTGATTATGAGCCAGAGTTTGGGCTAGACTTTCGCCACCAATTACCAGCAACTCATTGCCTAGTACGGCTACCGCCGCACCTGCTCGCTCGGTGGGTAAGTCATTGGCAAGGGTAGTCCAAGTTCCACTGACAAAATCATACACATCAACTTTGGGTTCGGTGTTGGCAAAAGTTTGCAAGAAATCCTCGGGGGGGGTATTTCTCAAATGGTTGGAACGGCGACCCGCCACCGCATACAATTTATCATTGACAACCGCCACTTGAAAATGGTCGCGGGCGCGGGGCGCATTGGGCAGACTAAGCCAAGTGTTGGTTGTGGGGTCAAACTCATCAAACCAAGTTACGTGAGTGGGTTGCCCTTGCTGAGTGATGCCTTTATGCCCCAAGATATTGCCGCTGACTACATAAATTTTATCGTTGTAAACTACTGCGCCCGCCGCACCACGCCGTCTCGCGCTCGGGACATCTGAACCCTCGATCCAGTTGTCTTTCAAGGGATTATAAATATAAATTTTGGTCAAAGGCGGTTCACTCGGAAAATCGCCCGTAAAACCACCGATTACATATATCAAACCATCATAATTGACAGCCTGAAAATGGTGCAAAGGAATGGGCGGAATAGCCCCCAAAGACCAAAGATTGGTTTGCGGATTGTAAATATTGACATGATTGGGGGTTTCGCGCCCGCCTACGAGATAAAATCGTCCCCCGGCTTGCACAAAACCGTTCTCGTGGCGGTCTTGCATACACCCACCCGGAAAAGTATTCGGGCAAGCCGAGCCATTATTGATAAAACTCCAATTGCCCACCGCCAAACCAAAACGACTGATAGGCTTTTTGATAGGCTTGGAAACGGGTTTCAAACTAACCGAAAGGTTGTTTTTGGGTAATGTAGGGTTGGTTTTAGTTTGAGAAATCAATGGTGATAGCCGGTTTTGGCTAACCATTAGTCGACTGTGATTGGGTTGAGGCTCTTGTAGTTTGATTGCTCCCAACCAAAGACTCAGGACAAAAGCTAAACAGAACAAAGAAATTTGCATAGACCAAAAGATTTTGGGTAGAAACCATAGCAATTAATTTAATTTGGTGCTTACTTTGATTTTTTTTAAGATTTTTTCCGAACATTTACTCACCGTTGCTTATTTATCCACAAGCAACGATTTTGGAGGCAATTTTTTTTAAGGCTAACTTTGAAGTTGTTTATTTGTAAAATACTGATTACCAGTATTTTATGTATTTTCATTAAAAGCAGATACTTGACAAGCCTTGTTATTAATTATAATCTTTTTGGGCAAAAAATGTTTTTAAGAATATTTTAGCCACAAAATTGGTAAATTTGCAAACTTAATAAACATACATCTAAATACTTGATTATCAGATATATACAATTAATTTTCTAAAAATAGCTTAATGTTTGAATGAAGCTAATGCAAACAAAACAACAAGGAGCTAAGGACTTATGCTAAATATTTTGAAAGATTATTTGAATAAAATATTCCCCCAATTGAGCCATATTCGCTTATTCAAAAGTCGAGTGCCACTTTGGGAGGTAATTCAAATTATGTATGCCAAAGTAGTAGATGCAAATTTGCATTTGCAGGCAAGTTCTATGGCTTTTGCCTTTACCTTGTCATTATTTCCGGCAATTTTGTTTTTATTTTCTCTGATTCCCTTTGTGGCAGTTCAGATAGATATTCCCGATTTATCCAAGCAAATCTTAACCTTGCTCGAGGAAGCCGTACCCCAGGGTATTTTTGAGTTTGTTGCGCCCACCATTGCCGATATTATTGACAATCCGCGCACCGATGTATTGTCGTTTGGTTTTGTCTTGGCACTGTACGCCGCCACTACGGGCGTAGCCGAAATGATGCATAATTTCAACACCAATTACAAACATTCTGAGCCGCGCGGTTTTGTCCGCAAACGCCTGATAGCGATGTGGATAGCTTTTTTATTCGCTTTTTTATTGGTCATTGGGGTAATCCTACTCTTGGTGGGTGAGTTGGTTTTGCACTATTTGGTCAAGTTCAAAGTTTTGAATGATAATTTATTGTATTATTCCATTATTTTGATTCGTTATACCATTACTTTTTTTACATTTTATTTGGGAATTTCTTATGTGTATTATATTGCTCCGGCAGTCAAAACCCAATGGCGTTTCTTTTCCTTGGGTTCGACTTTGGCTTCGGTAGGGGCGATTGTGAGTACCTATAGTTTTTCGTATTACTTGAGCCACTTTGCCACTTACAACAAACTCTACGGCTCCATAGGTACTATCATTGCCCTAATGGTTTGGTTTTATGTATTGGCTTGGGTTTTATTGATTGGTTTTGCCATCAATGCAAGTATGAGCGAAGCTCGCATTGCCCACGAAAAAGCCCAACAAGAAAAACTCACATTACTCAATGATTTAGATGAGGTTTGAGTTTCGAGTTTCTAGTTTCGAGTTTCTAGTTTCTGGTTTCGAGTTCTGAGTTTCTTTTTTGGTCATTGGGTCAATAAAATTCTCCAAATCACCAAATAAAGTCATTGGTCAATAAAATTCTCCAAATCACCAAATCACCAAATCACCAAATAAAGTCATTGGTCAATAAAATTCTCCAAATCTCCAAATAAAATCATTGATTTCACCGTTTCACCTATTTTTCCCGCAAAAAAATAACTTGAATGAATACCTTAGAAGATAAAGCGCAAAAAAGCCATATTGCCCACGAGCAACATATGAATAACCTGATAGGTGAAAAAGATAAACGTTTTTTTGTCCTCCGAAACCAAGACTGTGTCGCTTATTGGCTCAATGCCCGCACTTTGGGGGTTTTGAAACCCTTGTGGGCAAAGCAAAATACTTGGCTCACCATTGGTGATTATAATGGTTTTGAAGCCAAATTTTTTGGCGAACAAAACCAAGATGTAATGGCTTCGGATATTTCGGAAGCATTTTTGAAAGAGGCAAAAAACGAAGGGCTGATTGCACAATATCGCAAAGAAAATGTAGAGCAATTGAGTTTTGCCGATTCTAGTTTCGACTATGTATCTTGCCGAGAGGCTTTTCATCATTTTCCGAGGGCTTATTTGGGAGCTTATGAAATGATTAGGGTGGCTCGCCAAGCGGCTATTTTGATTGAGCCGGTAGATGTTTTGAGCAAAATCCCCTTGTTGCTCTGGCTCAAAAATATTTGCGATTTGTTCAATCCTTTACTTATCAACAAGATTTGGAAAAACCGTTTTTCGTGGGAGATTGTCGGCAATTATGTCTTTAAGTTGTCAGAACGCGAAGTCGAGAAAATGGCTATGGGCATTGGCTTGCCTTGTATTGCTTTCAAAGAAATGAATGTCATTTTAAATATCAAGGAAAATGTAAATGAAGTACCCACCAACCAAAAATTGCTTCGCAAAATCAAACGCCGCTTGGCAATTCTCAACTTTTTGTCGGCGTGTCGGTTGATTCCGTACAACACGTTGGTTGCCATTGTTTTTAAAGCAAAACCCGAAGCCGACTTATTGGTCAATCTCAAAAAAGAAGGTTACAAAATCCTCGAACTACCCCCTAATCCATATTTGAAATAAATTTATTCAAATAATCCAGCCTTTCATAAGTAAGGAATTAGGAATTAATAATTTTTGACTTTTGACAAATAAGAATGTAACCCAGCCTTTAGGCTGTGCCTCCTACAGCCTAAAGGCTGGGTTACAATTTTATGAATACTTGATAATCTTTGACTTTTGACAATTTTTTTGCCTAAAACGTAACCCAAAAGGCTTTTTGAGGGAAATAAAGCAGACTTGAAAATTTTGAGAACCTTTTTGGACTTTCGAAAAAAGTGCCTTTTTATCAAAAGTCCAAAAAAGCCTCCACCCCCTAAGCAAAATAAAACCCTGTATTTAAAACCCAGTTTTTGAGGTTTTTAAGGCATATTTTATGCGCTAAGAATTGTGACGGAAAACCGATTTTGTCAAAAGTCAAAGATTATCCTCCAAAGGCGGACGCGGTCAGCTAGTTATGTCATTTCAGATATTTCTTGTAACCAACTGATTATCAAACACTTAACAAAAAACTCGGAACTAAATCTCCGCCTCTGGCGGGGCAGGGGGCTTAGAAACTGTCCGAACTATTGTTAAGATAACTCAAAATACAAAACCCATCGAACTTTCGTTCAGTGGGTTTTATAATCATCTGATTATCAGCAGTTTATCGTCCGTAAGCGGTATATATTCGGGCATCATCGACGGTGATTTCGCGGTCGCTCATAATCACCAGACGCTCTACTACATTGCGCAATTCGCGGATATTGCCGGTCCAATTGAGTTCTTTGAGGTACTCAATGGCATCGGGCTGGATAGGTTTGATAGAAGTGCCGTATTCTTCGGCTATATCTTGCAAAAATTTGTCAATCAACAGAGGTACATCATCGCGTCTTTCGTTGAGGGGTGGCACTTGAATCAAGATTACCCCGATGCGGTGATACAAGTCTTCCCGAAAGCGGTTTTCGGTAATTTCCTTGCGGAGGTCTTTGTTGGTAGCGGCAATGACGCGGACATTGACCGAAATCTCTTTGTCGCCCCCTACGCGGGTGATTTTGCCTTCTTGCAGAGCGCGAAGGACTTTAGCTTGCGCAGATAGGCTCATATCGCCGATTTCGTCCAAAAAAAGTGTGCCGCCATTGGCTTGTTCAAACTTACCAATTCGCTGTTTGATAGCCGAAGTAAATGAACCTTTTTCGTGTCCAAATAGCTCACTTTCAATCAGTTCGCTCGGAATCGCCGCGCAGTTTACCTCCACCAAAGCTTTGCCGGAGCGTTGGCTTTTGACGTGAATCCATTTACAAACCAATTCCTTGCCCGAGCCGTTGGGTCCGGTAATCAGTACCCTTGCTTCGGTAGGGGCTACTTTTTCAATATCCTCTTTGACTCGGCGGATAGGGTCGGATTCGCCAATAATATCAAAGGTTTTGGCGATTTTTTTGCGCAAGACTTTGGTTTCTTGCACCAAGTTGGATTTATCGAGGGCATTGCGTACACACAGCAAAAGGCGGTTCAAATCGGGTGGTTTTTGGATAAAATCAAATGCCCCTTTTTTGGTGGCTTCGACGGCGGTTTTGATAGTGCCGTGCGCCGAAATCATAATAAACTGGGTATCTTTGCCCAATTCGGCGGCTTTCTCGAGTACTTCCATACCGTCCATTTTGGGCATTTTGATGTCGCACAAGGCTACGTCATAGTCGTTGGCTTTGATTTTTTCCAGCCCTTCTTCGCCGTCTTGGGCTTCGTCGACCTCGTATTTTTCGTATTCCAAGATGTCTCTTAGGGTATAGCGAATACTTTTTTCGTCGTCAATGATGAGAATTTTTGCCATAAAAACGGGTCATTTTTAGCGTTTTGAGAATCTGAAGTCCTTGATAATTAGTATTTTACCTCAAAAATACTTAAAAAGTTTCAGCTTTCACAAAATTACAGGTTTTTTGAAATAATACTAATTTTTCCCAAAAAAATGGTAGTTCTAAGCCTTAAGTGCATATTTGATAAGGTCTTCTACACTGAGGTCGGCACCGTATTTTTTGATGATTGTCTCGAGGTTTTTTTCGGCAACTGCTTTGGGTATGCCCAAGGTGGTAAGTGCCAACAAAGCCTCACTTTTGGCTAGTCCGCCACCGGCGGTGGCAGTATTGGTCGATGAGGCAAGGGCATATTCGGTTTCGGAGGTTTCTTTTTTGAGCTTATCTTTTAGTTCCAAAATCACTCTTTGGGCGGTTTTTGCGCCAATTCCTTTGATGTTTTGAATAACTTTTACATTTTCCGACACAATGGCTTGTTTGATTTCGGTAGTCGTGAGCGACGAAAGCATCATCATTGCGGTATTTGCCCCAATGCCCGAAATACTTATCAAATCGAGAAACAGATTTTTTTCACGGGTCTCAAGAAAACCATAAAGTGTATGTGCATCTTCGCGGATTTGCAAGTAGGTGTGCAGTTTGCACTTTTCACCGCTTGGCAATTGCGAGTAAGTATGCAAAGAAATGCGAATTTGGTAGCCAAGCCCTCCTACATCTAAGATGACATACGCCGGTTCTTTGTGAACTAATTTGCCTTCAATATAAGCAATCATAGAATAAATGATGGGTGATGAGTTTTGAATGAAGATTTTTTTATAATCGATTGATTATCAAGTATTCATAAAATTGTAACCCAACCTAAAGGCTGGGTTACATTCGTATTGGGTGCATTTCAAATTTACGCATTTCTTTTGCCTCACCCTGCCCTCTCCGAAGGCTAATCTCCCTACAGAATTTTAAAGTGCTGATAATCAATCACTTAACTATCATTATTTTTAATTGGTGTAGTAATTGATAATGCTCA
>JALONJ010000088.1 GCA_025455045.1 Microscillaceae bacterium
ATTATCCTATCATCCTGAAATCCTATCATTTCATTGTATTATTCTATCATCCTGAAATCTTATCATTCCATTGTATTATCCTATCATCCTGAAATCCTAAAAATCCTAATACAGACGTATTTTCCCTGTCAATAAACTCTGCATCATTCCTGCCTTGATTTGCTTATACTTCTCTAATTTGGCTTCTAATTGGCTGATTTCCAAGTCCATATCGGAGAGAATGGTGGCAATATGGGTTTGCTCTTCTTTTGTAGGTGGAATAGGTATTTTGAAATTTC
Organism: Microscillaceae bacterium; assembly: GCA_025455045.1. GTDB lineage: Bacteria > Bacteroidota > Bacteroidia > Cytophagales > Microscillaceae > JALONJ01. The sequence goes on from JALONJ010000088.1 coordinate 279, forward strand.
TTATATCACTTGGACTAATGTGAGGAATAGCAGATGAAGTTTTTACTGAATCGCAATGTTTCGTGAAATATTCACTACATATAAATTGACTTAGATAACCTAAATCAATTTTATTAGAACGTATTCGTGCTACTCGTTGTAGTAAAACCGCAGGAAGGTCTAGTTTTGTTAATCTTGCAAAACTTTTTCCTACTAAAGAGCCATCCATTGCAATTACAATATCACCTTCATTTAAAATATAAGGTCTTAACTCAGGAGTTATTTTTTCCCAGTATTGAACAATTTCTTCACTCCAATCTGTATATCCTCTCTTGACATTTGAACCTCTTAACAATCTGACACCTGATTTTGCATAACCACTACTAGGAAAAGGAAATCCTGTTAGTAAATCTATTTCTTTATCAATGATTTTCACCTCCCAACCCTCTTTGGGTGTAAGTAGCTCTTGCATAGCCCCTTGCTTGATGAGGCGTTTTTTGTGGATGAGTTTTTCTAAGTTTGTAATCAAGGCATCCGCTTCACTGAGGGCGGTGGCAATGGCGGTTTGTTCGGGGAGTGGGGGAAGGGGGATTGGGTAATTTTTAAGTTCTTGTAAATCAACTCCTGTTTGTCCGGATGAGCGTTGTGATAATTTCTCAATAAAATTAAATAATACTTCTTGTTTCAAAAAATGATACGAATATTCTTTATTTATTTGTTTTGAAGGAATGGCTTTCATTAGTGCAACATTATAAGCCCCTTCTAACCCTCTCAAAATTTGAAATATAGGAGGTCCATATCTACCAATCATTATATCATTTTTATCACAAAATCTTCTTGCAAGATTTATTGGAATGTAAGTCTCAAATTTATCAGTTTTGTAATCTCTTATTTGTAATAATCTAATGTATCCTACTTTTTGTGAATATATAAAAGTATTTAATGGGGGTTGAGAACCTCCTTGAAATTGCATCAAATCCCCCAAAGTTTTCACTTCCCAATCCTTCGGAATCACCCCAATTTCGGTTTGTTTATAGCCGGCGGGGATGCGGGTTTGGTAGAGAGCAGGGGCATCTTCTACTAGGTTGGAGTTTAGTTCATTCATTTTCCCAAAGGTCTTTATAGGTTAAGATATATTCGGCGGTGGCTTGCGGGTTGATAGTATAGTAATAGCGGCATAATTTTTTGAATTGCCTGCGCATTTTATCAGCAAAACAAAAGTCTAACATTCCATCTAATACTCTTTCAATACGTTGATTATCAGTGCTTTGAGTCTGAATAATTGCCTCTACTTGGGGCGCATAGATTTTGACAGCTTCCTCCGCGATTTGCTTCATTGAGGCAACTATAGGGGTAAAACCCTTGAGCAAGTTTTGGTATTCGGTTTCTTCGGTTTGCATTTGTTTGCTGATAATTGCCTAAAATTAAAAATTAAATTTGGTTTCTGAAAAATAATTTTAAGCAATATCAATTAAGTAATTGATAATCAATGGATTGTGATTTTAGCTATCAAATAAGCATCAAATAATAAGTAATTGATAATCAGCTAGTTATGATTCTTGATTAGCCTTTTATCAAATGACTATCAAATAAGAAAAAGTTGATAAGCAGTTTCTGTAACTTATTTTTTTATCAAATAACCATCAAATAATAAGTAATTGATAATCAGCTAGTTATGATTCTTGATTAGCCTTTTATCAAATAGCTGTCAAATAAGATTATGCCCAAAAAGGAATATAACTAGCATACTTTCTTGATTTATTATCAGGGTCTTGCTCTTTAATGAGATTTTCTGCCAAAGTTTCTTTAATAATACGAGAAGCAATGGCTGAGTTTTTATCTTCAATTTTGAATCGTTCTCGAAGGGTTTGGTTAGTCATTTTTTCATTATTAACATAGAGCAGACAGCAATGTTGATAGCAAGCCCGAATTTTATCGCTTTTATCCATCTCGTTGAGGTCTTTGTGGGCATACATCACCACTACTGTATGAGTCGGGCTTACTCTAAAATCAGGTGCTGGTAGTTGATATACCTCACATTCACTTACTACTTTATCAATCCCACTGCCTTTTTCTTCACAAAAACCCATCCTTCGCATTGCTGAGGCTATTAATTCATTGCGTGATTGAAAGGCATCGATGAAGCGCATCGTGTCCACCATTGGCTCACCCGGATTACTAATTTCAATACGGTCGTCATAAATCTCAATCATCACATTTACACCCCGTTCTCTAAAGTCTTGATGGATAAGGGCATTGGCTATCAACTCTCGAATGGCTAATGCCGGATACATTGTAACTTCTTGGCGTTTGGCATCTACTATCAATTCATTAGAAGGCAACAACCCCATTACATAATTGATAAGTCTTTGAAAACCACTAGCATAGCCCAATTGCCCTATTTGGTCTTTTTCGGTGTTCAATTTGCCTTTGCCTTTATATTTGATTACTCTGGCAACTTTACGAGCTAGATTTTCAAACTTAGATAAGTCTTTAGCAAAAAGAATAGCCCCTAAATTGGTAATATGAAAATAACCATTGGCTTGCACAATAAATTTTTCATCTAACAATTTTTGAATTACTCCAGCTTGATTAGTTGGGTAAGGAATTTTTAGTAATAAATCGAAAATAGATTGCGTGTCTAACAAAGCTACAATTTCAGCCGCCGAAACGCCCATCATAGCAGACTCTAGTTCAAACTCAATAGAGGGTTTTTGCCAAAGTTTTCGTTCTTTTTCAGGAAACTCGTTCAATTTGCGGGTGATGCTCCCAATTCTAATATAAGCATCGTGGGCAAAACGTACAGGTTGCCCGCTAGTGGCTGGTACTTGTACAAGTACCAATTTTAGGTTTTCAGGTGTAGTTATTTCGTAAAACCGAACATCAATACGTGGATTGAGGCGTTGTACAAGCCAATGCTCCAAAGCCTCATTACCCACTTTTTCGGTTTTAGGCGAAAAGTTTGTGCCTAATTTCGCAATAGGTTCATTTTGAATTCCAAACACTAGGTAGCCAAAGTTTTTCTGATGAAGAGTTGCTCCATTTGCCAAAGCAGACAATTTCTGCCCTATCATCTCAGGGTTAATATTATTATATTTAAACTCTACATATTCATTTTCCCCTTCTTGTAAAAGTCTGTCAATCAAAGTATTAAGCTCTGTATTTTCCATAGTTTTAAGGTTAAAATTTCCTCATCAATGATTATGAGTGCAATTTTAAACATAGCTATTTAGAATGTTATATTTTTGAGTAATAAATATAGTAAGTAATGACCAATTAACAAAGTAGTATAGCAAATTGATTTAACTAATTAATAATCAAATAGTTAAATGCTAAAATTTCTAATTTATAATTGCCAATTTTTAATTGAACTCAAACCCCATCTTAGCCAAATGTTCTTTTACTTTCATTTCTAAGTTTTTGACTTCGGCATCTAGCTGGGGCAGAGGCGTTTCATAGCGTTGCTGGAGGTCTTTGAGGCGTTGGCGCAGACGTGTACCTATGCGTTCGGCTTCATTTTGGATGCTGTGGCGCAGGGTTTTGAGCCATTTTTCGTCAATTACGAGTTTTTTTATTTCATTTTCGGTCAAAACTTCATACTTTGCTATTACTTTCTTTTCCAATTCAATTTGGGCTTCTTTGATTTTTTTGCTGGTTTTGACTTGTTTCTCGATTAGTTGAAGGTAGTTTTTCAAAACGCTGATTTCTTCAGGTTCTAAATTATCAGCTTTGAGACGTTTTTGAACGGATTTGTCATTGATTTTTTCTTTGTCAAAATTTTCGGGATGTAAGTAACCATCTTCACCGCCGTTTTCTTCCAATAAACTGTCCATTTCGGCAATCAAACTTTCTCTTTCGGCTTCCAATTGGTTGATTTGAGTTTGTTCAGTTTGAAAATAATAATCTATGACTATTTTTTTGGGCAACAAATCACAGTCAATCGTTTTAGTCTTTTCATTAAAGCTTAGTTCGGCTTTCCAGCCATCCACTACAATCAAATACACATCATCTTGCATCGTATCAAGCCAATAGACCAGCAAATGCTCATAAATATCGTATTGGTCAATCAAGGGCAAGGCTTCAAATTGCACCAAAATATCTTCAGCTATTATATCTTTGAACTTTTTGGGAATAGTCTCATTATCAATTGCTTGCAAAGTAGGGTGATGTTGATTTCGCCATTTTTCAAACCTATCCAAAGTAGCTTCAATTATAGAGCTTTGGGCTTGATTGATTGGCTGACTGTAATCGGAAGATAGCTCAAAAAAACCTTGTCGAGTTTCGCGCAAAATCTGTTTTTTGAGGTCAGCAAATACTTCCCAATAATCATTCAAAGCTTCTATATCTTGTTGGGGGATTCCGCCCAAAAGATGTCCCTCAATATTTTGGGTATCTTCAGGCTCTTGATTATCAATATATCGGGGTATATTGAGATTGTATTCATTGGCTTCTATTTCGGCATTGCTCACCATTCGGCTATACTTCTCAATAATGAGTTGCTTGTTAAAAGTATCCACAATTTTATGAATATCTTGTTCACGCAAACGATTTTTGTCTTTGTCCTTCATAAAACCTTTGGAGGCATCAATCATAAAAATCCCTTTGCGGGCTTGGGCATTTTCTTTATCCAAAATCACAATGCAAGCAGGAATACCAGTTCCATAAAATAAGTTGGCTGGTAAACCAATAATGCCTTTGATATAACCTCTCTCGACTAAGTTTTTCCGAATTTGGGCTTCAGCATTACCTCTGAATAGTACCCCGTGCGGAAGAATGACTACCCCTTTGCCAGTGCTTTTGAGCGAGGTAAGAATATGCAAAAGAAAAGCATAATCGCCGTTTTTAGTGGGCGGAGTTCCTAAAAAGAAACGATTGTACTCATCATTATTGACAGCTACCCCACTGCTCCACTCTTTAGCCGAGAAAGGCGGATTAGAAACCGCATAGTCAAAGGTTTTGAGTTTACCATTTTCTAAAAAATAAGGGCTGGCTAAAGTATTGCCTTGTATAATTTCGGCAGTGGGTTGATTATGCAAAATTGTGTTCATTTTTGCCAAAGCAAAGGTCGCATTGTCCATTTCTTGCCCAAATAGAGATACGCCATTGTGGGCTTCATCTCCTACTTTTATCAAAAGTGAGCCACTACCGCAGGTGGGGTCATACACGCTGGGGTTGGGGCGAGGGTCATTATGAATCCCGATGATTTTGGCAATTACCCGACTTACTTCCGAAGGTGTATAAAATTGCCCCTTGCTTTTACCCGATTGGGTGGCAAATTTACGCATTAGGTATTCATAAGCATCACCCAATAAATCATCGCCTTCTGCTTTATTTTTGCTAAAATCAAGGGCTGGGTTTTCAAAAATGGCTATCATTTTACTCAATTTATCTTGAGCTTCTCTGCCTTTGCCCAATTTGTCATCATCCTGAAAATCAGCCAAAGTAATAATACCCTTCAAATCATTTTCGGTAGCTAGTCCGGCAATTACTTTGTTAATGCCTTCACCAATGTTGGCTTTACCTTTCAAAGCAGTCATATCTTTGAAACTTCCGCCCTCCGGCACACTAATCAACGAAGTAGCGGATGCTTTATCAGATACATATTTTACAAACAACAAAACCAGGATATAGTCTTTGTATTGTGAAGCATCCATTCCACCACGCAAAGCATCACAAGCTTTCCACAAAGAGCTATATAATTCACTTTTTTTAACCGCCATTTTAAATGATTATGTATAAAGAAAAGTTTATTAGATTAATATAATACATTGATTGTAAGGTAATTACATTTTTAAGAGCCAAAATTTTCTACGCCTCAAAGTAAAACAAAACCACACAAAGAACAAATTAAAACCTCGATTAAAATTAATAAAAAAACCGTAGGCATTGTCGGGGATGACAATTGAGCCTACGGTATCCTTCAACCAGCTATGAGATGCCAAACCAGCTTTCCTTAAGCAAAAAAGCAAATCTCCATTAGGATTTTTTTATTTTCAAATACCCTGCTAATTGAAGCCAAGATACCCCATTTCAAACAATCGAAGAAACTCTACTTTGACCGTCATCAATTGGATAACTGGGTGCTTTCGCATCAAGTAGTTACCGAAGATGAACTGCAAAGTGAAGTAGCTACCCAACAGTTTTTGAAAAGGAAATAAAATGAATAAAGCCTTGTAAATCAAGGGTTTACAGTGCTTTTGTTTTGGAAATCATTGAAATATGAGATAGTAAAAGAAAAAATAAGAAAATTTTTAAGTGAAATATACAATTTAATATAGCAAGTCGTTTTATATTTGCAAACTTACTCAAAGGTAAAGGTTTTGCTTCGTGCAAATTCATTTAAACCCAATTCCAATGAGTGATTTCAAACAAATAGAGAAAAAGGTAAAGCAATACCTCAAATCAAATCCTATTAACAATCAAGGTCTTTGTAACTTATTTAACGAAGATCCTGAAATGACCATTGATGCTTATATTCAACAAAATAAGTACTATTGTACCCAATTTTTACTTCATATTTCCCAATATTCGCCTGATTTATTAAAGGAACGAATGACAGATTTTTTATCTGATTCCAAACACATTCGCCCTTTTCTTGAAAATCAAGACCTCTACGCATTTACAGAATGGGCTATTGCCGAAAGCGAAATTGTACGCTTTATCAAATATTCAGGTTTGATATTGTATGATAATTGGCAAGGCAAATGGTCAAGATTTCTCAAAAACTCCCAAAAACAAGAGATTAAAGATTTTTGCAAGGAAGCTACTTTTTTGAATCAGTTCTACTTGAAAATCAAAAAGCAAGCAGAAAAATCAACTTGGTTACAAACTGTTGATTGGCAGACATTTTTGAGTTTGTTTACATATCATTTGTATCAAGAAAATCAAGGTAATCTTCTAATTTCCCCTAAAAATTTAGTAGACGCAGAACCTTTGTTTTTTGTGTTGCAACATAAAAAAGAAGGATTATCTACGATTGACCAAGCTAAATTTGAAAAACTGACTGATGAATTGATTAAAAAAGAGTTTGTGGAATCAGGATTGTTGGCAATTCCTAAAAAAGATGCCTTACAAAAACTTGGCTATGAGGAATTTCAGAAAACATTAACAAATTACACCTATCTCTTATCTGCCAAGAAGATGTTAGAACATTACTGTTACTCAGATAACGTAGCAGTTGAGTTTTTGACGGATGAAATAGGTAGGGTTTATGCAAAATCAGTAGTCAAAGAAGCTGATTTTCAAAAAAACACCCTTAAATATAGCTATTGTTCCAGATTTTACAATACTGGTAAAGGTACAATTTTGGAAAATCATTTTTCTGCCCAAAGCATCAAAGATTATTTTATGGACTTTGGTTTTGAAATCAATGTACCATTGAAGCTGAAAAAGAAAGATGAGAAAGATAAAAACGAAAAAGAGAGGTTCATTAGAATTGATTTGATTGCCGAAATTTGTGAGAATTTGAGAAACTTAAATTCTTCATTTGTACCTTATATGCTTTTGGAAAAAGAAGTTTTCTTGAAGGATTCATTTGAAGAAAGATGGAAGGATAAATATTCAAAAGATGAGTTCGAAAATATTTTTGACTTTTTAGCTGAAATTTTACCTTTTACAAGTGGTATAACAAAAGAAGATGAGCGAAAAAAAGTTTTTGATAAAGCTGAACTCTTCAAAATCCCAATTTTTCAGATAGATAAATTCTTTTTATGGTTTCCCCAATTAATGATACAAACGGACTTTTTAACAGGGCTTTTGAATAAGATTTGGGAGAATTTGGCTGATAATGATAAAAAATATGGAGTTGATGAACAAAAGAAAGTAGCTGATAAACAAGCTGAAATTCTGAAAGAACTATTAGAGAATAGACATAATATTAAAAATGTAGTTGCTAATCATAAATTCACAAACAATAGTCCTGAGTTTGATTTGGCTTTTCATAATGATGAGGTAACTTTTTTAATGGAGCTGAAAACAACCAATTTTAGAAATTCTGACAAAGGAATTTTTCTTCATCAAAAAGAAGCAATTGATAAGGCTTGTACTCAATTAGAAAAACGATTGGAATGGATGGTGAAAAATGAACAAAATGCTAATTTATTCAAAAATAAGTTAGGCATAAATGGAAAAACGGATACTTACTTCATAGCAGTTACCAACTCATTTGACTTTGATAATCAGGTGTATAGAACAGAAAAGGGCGTTAAAGTTCTTGTAGTAAGTTACTTTACTTTGATTGTTCTTTTGAGAAATGAAAGGCATAGGCTCTTTGATAAGAACTTGATTTTAGAAAAAGTGAGTAGATTAATGCTCATAGAACCATACTTGCAACAATTTAATTTTGGTAAAATTGATAGGTTTGCTGACGAATGGCTAATGTATGAATCAAATGAAACTCTGACAGGAAAAGACTTATGGAATCTGATACTTTTAGATGCAACTTGGAGTTATTGGATGGATGATAATTGGGATTTGCTTTCAGGAGAGTATATTTCTCCTAATAAAGAATTAGGTATTATTTGTAATGACGAAAATAGAAAAGATGTAATTGAAGTTGTCAAAAAATATAATCGGTGGCAAGAGTTCTTCGTGGCTGATATGCAAAATGGAGGGAAAGGAGTTTTTATTATGCCAAATGAGCATAAGAAGGATGCTATAAAATTCTTTGATGAGTTCTTAAAACTTTTTCCTACACATACAGAAACTTTATTTTGTAGAGGTAAATTTTATTTTGGCTTACAAAATTACGAGCAAGCTATTGCGGACTTTGAAAAAATCTTTGAATTGGATTTTGCAGAAGGGGCAGGTTTGAATTCTTTTGAAAACAAAGCGTTGGATTGGCTAATTCAGGCTTATCGATTTACCAAACAATTAGAGCAAGCAAGAAAATTAGCTAAAAAGTGTCTGCAATATCCTGAATGTTATTTGGCTATTTTGACTTTGGCAGAGTTAGAATTAGAATTTGGAGATAAAACAGAAGCACAAAGATTAGCTAAAATTTATGCTGAAAGGATTCCAATGAGTGATTACGCAAGACGAATACAAGAAGCAACTTTGGTAAGAATGAAATTTGGCTTGTAAGATTAAGAGATAAACCTGTACTTTCGGGTGCAGGTTTTGAAAATATCTTGAATTGTACGGAGACCCTGTGTGGGATTTTCTTAACTTAAACCCGTACAAAAAGATGAATCAAAATCAAATTATTCCAAGCCTCAATTTTCACCTCTACGAACCCTGCAATATGCGTTGTGGGTTTTGTTTCGCTACATTTCAAGATGTGAAGCACAGTGTTTTACCCAAAGGGCATTTGCCTAAAACAGAGGCAATTGAGCTAATGCACCTGCTTGGGCAAAGTGGACTTTTTGAAAAAATCAACTTTGCCGGTGGTGAGCCAATGCTTTGCCCTTGGTTGGGCGAGTTGATAAAAATTGCCAAAAGTTATGGCTTGACGACTTCCATCGTAACCAATGGTACAAAAATAACTGATGCTTGGCTTGCCGAAATGAAGCTTTATCTGGATTGGATAGGGATAAGCATTGATAGTTTGAGTGATGAAACCAATTTGCTTTCCGGCAGATCTATTGTCGGTAAAAAGGTTTTGACTTCAGCCGAGTATCAATCTATTTGCCTGAAAATCAAAGCATTTGCTTATAAGCTTAAAATCAATACGGTAGTGCATCGTTTGAATTGGCAAGAAGATTTCTCGGACTTTATCCGAGCCGTAGAGCCGGAACGCTGGAAAGTATTTCAAGTCTTGCCGATTGAAGGGCAAAATGATGCAAAAGTGGATAAGTTTTTAATTTCGGAGGCTGAATTTCAAGCGTTTATTCAAAAACATAAGCATCTAGCTTGCGTAGTGTCAGAAAGTAATGAGGCTATCAAAGGCTCTTATTTGATGATTGACCCCGCTGGACGGTTTTTTGATAACTCGGAAGGCAAACATCGATACAGTCAAGCAATTTTGCAAGTTGGAGTAAAGACTGCTCTCGCAGAAATTAACAATGATTTTGAAAAATTTGTCCAGCGTGGCGGTCAATACGATTGGTAATTATCTCCAATAATTAGTATTCAAAATTGATTCTCTAGACTTCAACCAGTATTTACTCTAAAAACACAACATATTGATAATCAATTGTTTATGAATTGGTTATTCAAAAAAATATGGATTTTATGAAAATTATTGCTAACTTAATCCTTCAAATAATTCAGAAAGGAGATATGAAATGTTGGTAGATGAGCAAATTCAAAAAGAACTGGCACAATTGCCCCAGAACTTAAAAATAGAGGTTTTGGATTTTGTTTTATTCTTACAAAGTAAACAACCAAAAAAAGCTAAAAAACCTCGCCAAGCCGGAACAATGCCTAATTTGGTCAAATATATGGCAGATGATTTTGATGCGCCTTTGGATGATTTGAAAGAATATATGTAAACTCAATTGGAATGAAGTACTTACTTGATACCCACGCCTTTATATGATATTTGGAGAATAATATTCAACTCTCGAGCAAAGCCAAAAGCATTATTGAAGATGAAAATAATGAAATTTATATTTCAATAGTATCTTTATGGGAAATTGCAATCAAGGTAAATATCCAAAAACTTGATTTGTTGAACTCACTTGCTGATATGATAAGCGAAGCCGATGCTCAAGGTTTTATTCTTTCGCCTTTGACCTTAGCAAGTGTGTTGAATTATCAAACGCTAGTTAGGCATCACGGCGACCCTTTTGATAGAATTTTGATTTCTCAAAGTATTACCGAAAACCTACCTATCCTTTCCAGAGATGCCAACTTTGACTTATATCCAATCAGTAGAATTTGGTAATCCTTCGCTTGATTATCAAAAAGTATAAAATCCAAAAAAAATAAAAAAAATCAACGTTTTTTTAGCGTTACTTAAAACTCATAACTCATTGATTATCAGACTAATTCAATGCTTTGAGGTAGAGCATTTATTTAGATTTTTGAAGCAAAGGTAAACGCTGGGCTGAATTTTTGGAACTCTACCGCAAAAAAGATAAAGTTCAAAATAAGGTAATTATGAAAATTATGTATATCAATAGTTAGGACAGTTTCTAGGTATTCATTAAGCACCTGATAATCAGCAAATTGTTAAAATATCACAACATATTGAACGTATCAGCTTCTGGCGGAACTTGTCCGCCTCTGGCGGATTATCAGCCAGAGGCAGACACTGTCAATCACTTATAAAAACTTTTGAAATAAAATAACAGGTTTGTTTGGTATAATTACTCAAGAGAAATTATTGTTTTGTGATGAAAAATAGCGGATAAACAAAAAAAAGAAGCTGATGAGGCTTCTTTTTTATTGATTATACAAATGTTGTCTCGATCCTTAACCGCCAAAATCGTCAAAGCGGATATTTTCTTTGGGTACACCCATATCATCGAGCATTTTCAATACTGCCGCATTCATCATTGGCGGTCCGCAGAGGTAGTACTCAATGTCTTCGGGTTCGGAGTGTTTGCTCAAGTAATTGTCATACAATACTTGGTGAATAAACCCTACGTAGCCATCGCTTTCGCGGTCTTCCAATGATTTTGAGACTTGCCAATTGTCTTCGGGCAAAGGCTCGGAGAGGGCAATATGATAGCGGAAGTTGGGAAAATCTTGCTCAATATTTCGGAAGTGTTCGGTATAGAAAAGCTCGCGTTTGGAACGTCCACCATACCAATACGATACTTTGCGGTTCGATTTTTCGGTATGAAATAAATGGAAAATATGCGAGCGCAAAGGAGCCATACCGGCACCTCCACCAATATAAACCATTTCGCGTTGGGTCGGGTTGATATGAAACTCGCCATAAGGACCTGAGATGGTAACTTTATCACCCGGTTTGCGCGAAAATACATAAGACGAACACACCCCCGGATTGACTTGCATCCAGCGATTGTTGGCTCTATCCCAAGGTGGCGTGGCAATCCTGATATTGAGCATAATGATATTGCCCTCAGCCGGATGATTAGCCATAGAGTAAGCGCGGAACAAAGGCTCGGGGTTTTTCATTTTCAAATTCCAGAGGTTGAATTTGTCCCAATCAGGTTTGAATTTGTCGGCTCCGGCGGGGTCTTCGGGGGCGGGTTTGATGTCCATTGTTTTGAAATCTACTTCGCAAGCCGGTACATCAATTTGAATATAACCGCCCGATTCGAAGTGCAAGATTTCGCCCGGAGGCAATTTCACAACAAACTCTTTGATAAACGTAGCCACATTGTAATTGGACACAACTTCGGTCTCCCATTTTTTAATCCCAAATATTTCTTCGGGAATACGGATACGCATATTTTGTTTTACTTTTACTTGGCAGGCGAGGCGTACTTTGTCTTTGCGCTCTTGGCGACTCAGATGCCCGAGTTCGGTAGGCAATACATCGCCTCCGCCGTCTTCAATCACGCATTTGCACATAGCACAAGTACCACCACCACCACAAGCTGAAGGGAGGAAGGTTTGAACATTTGCCAAGGTAGAAAGCAAAGTTGAACCGGCAGAAACAGTGATTTGTTTCTCTTCATTGATAGTAATGACTACCGGACCGCTTTGGACTAATTTAGCTTGAGCAAATAGGAGCAAGAATACCAAGAGGAGAATAATCCCGGTAAAAGCAATTGCCCCCGCAATAATGGTTTCGGTCATAGATTTACGGGTTTATTAACAGTTTTTTCTTTTTTGAGCAAATTTTTCTTTCTTAACCGCCTGTTGCGGAAAAAAGTTAGGCAAAAATAGTAGCTTTTCGATTATTTTTCGACTTATCACTAATTTTTTCCTGAATTTCTAAAAACAAATTTTCTAAGCTACCGACCAAATCGCCTTCGGTATTTATTTCAAAATAATTTTTGGTCATTTCTCGGGCTGCATACTGTAGGGTAAATTCTTGCGCTTGATAATCGGAAAGGCGCATATCCGAGACCACTTGCTCATATTCTCGTTGTTGCAAACGCGCCACTACAGTTTGTTCCGAAGCCAATGTTTGAATCAATAAGACTTGAATTTGTTTTTTTTCGCAAATATCAATCAAATTTTGTAAAAAAACTTGATTGCGGAAAGTAGCATCAACGACGGCAAAACCTTCTTTGTCAAGGGTTTGCAATGCTTGCCGGTTGAGTTCTTCATAGACCATTTGGTTAGCTTGTGGAGTGTAGAGTTGCCCCCGAGCTATATCGGGCAAGCGATGGTAGAGGGGCAAATTATGTATTTGCTTACGCAAAGTATCGGAATTAAAATGCTTGATATTCAAGTACTTAGCTACATTGGCAGCAACTGTAGTTTTGCCGGTGGCTACCCCTCCCAGCACTATAATCAGAGTGGGGTTTCTGCCCAATACTGCATAGCGCAAAGCTAAATAGAAATATTCTTGGGCTTTTTGACTATTGAAAGCGCGAATCTCCGGCGGAATTTCGGCTTCTAGAGCTTTAAAACTATCTACTTTGCCTCGCACGCAAGCACGATAAGATTCATAAAAATTAAGCAAGTCATCTACCGGTTCTGATTCAATGCTATCTATTAAGTTGATTTTCAAATACTTAACCAAATCATAGCGTTTGCGATAGGCTAAATCCATCGTCAAAAAAGCCACATCATTCAGCCAGTCCAAATACCGCAAACGCTCACTAAACTCTATACAATCATAGATATTAGCCTGATTATCAAGCAGATGAATATGCTCGGAACGCAAATCACCGTGTCCCTCGATGATTTTACCTTGTTGGTGGCGTTGCGCAAACCGGTAGGCGTTGTGTGTCAAAAAATCGGTTTGGTATTTTTGTAGAATATGATACACCCAACTTGGAATGGTTTTATGAACAGAATCGCGCATTTGAGTAAAATTTTCCGCTACATTTTGCCCCATCAGGTCGTCAATTGCTTGCGATTTGACGGTATAAAGATTTTTTTGATAAAAATCTTTTAATTTTTTTGTCAAATGATTTAGCCTAAATGCTTCAAAATCAGGCTTTTGAATTAAATTGACCAAAAAACTTTCTTCAGTCAATCTTCGCATTTTGACCACATAGTCGACTACTTGGCTCGCAGGCAAATGCTGAAACGACAAATGCTGGTCATTCCAATAGATAGGCAGCACCGCCAAATAAACCCCTTGACTGAGGCGTTGATTAAGGCGAATCTCCTCTTCGCAGTAAAACTTACGCTGTGCCAAACTCGAGAAATCTAAAAAACCCAAATCAATCGATTTTTTCAATTTGTAGGCAAAATCGCCCGCCAAAGCCACCACCGATATGTGGGTTTGGATGATATCGACAGCCTCGGGTGGTACGGGATAAGATAGGGGATTTGCCAAAAAATCAAGCAAATCTTCAAGTCTTGGGGAAGTTTTCATAAAAAAACACCGCTTAATGATATTGTCCAAAAATTGGTCAAAAAACGGTAATTTTCCTATGACAAAAGGCAGGATTTTAATTTCTTAGTAATGAGTTAATTATAAGATGTGCTGATGTGCTAATGTAATACATTGATTATCAATTAATTCATAAATTCAATTGTTTACTTTATTTTATCCTTGTTCTTTAGGAATTAGCAATTTTATAATTACTAATACTTCGGATAGTTTTTATAAGTAATTGATTATCAGCTAGTTATGCTATTTTAAATATTTCTTGTAACTAACTGATTATCAAGCACTTAACAAAAAACTCGGAACTGAACCAGCAATTCCCACTATAAAATAATTAAATAAATGTTAATATTTTAATTGTATTTGCTAAAAAAAACACTTATTTGTAAGTCATTGACAATCAAGGCATTAGATGTATTTTTCATTAAATTGCCCTTAGCGAAACCCTAGAATTTTTGGAACGAAAGCCGCAAAAATTC
>JALONJ010000514.1 GCA_025455045.1 Microscillaceae bacterium
AGCTTATATCACCCAAAATATTGGTCGTTTTTTGGACTTTTTTCTCCCATATTTTAAACCCGAAAAACCACCCGAAATAATAAATGTCGTGCAATAAAGACAACAATTTAAAGTGTTGTCAGCAATAGCCCGCACAATTTCTAAGCCCCTGCCTAGCCAGAGGCGAGAGTTTAGTTTTGGGTTGTTTTATAAGTATTTGATTATCAAATACTTATATAAAAGCTCTGAACTAGAAACTGTCCGAACTATTAATTTTTAATTCCTTGGGTTTTTGTATCAAATCCAAACCCGAGTTGCAATGATTTTTGGGAAATTTTTGGCAATAATCCAAGCCCCACTGAGCTTTCAAAAAATTAAAACTTGTTAAAAATTATAAGAGTATTATTTTTTTGTTATATTTCCGATAAGTTTGATAAAATCGCCTCTATGCAGAATATTAACTATCTTGAGACATACCCCGATTACTACGAAAAACTCGAGCGATTGCTCGAGAGCTCCGACCAGTCCAATGTTGAATTGGCTTTTCAACTTATGCAAGGTTTGGGTTGTCCCAAAGATGAAAATCTCATACGTTTGCTGACCAATTCGGGCAATAAAATTGTATTTTGCCTGCGCTATGGCTTGGTAGAAGCCTTAAAAAAACTGGACAAACTTTTTATCTATGAAGAAAAATTTGCCCAACTCCCCGCCGACATTGGCGAACTCCGCAACTTGGAGCAAGTAGAACTGCGCCGCAATCAATTGTCCGAAATTCCGCCCCAAATTGCCTATTTGCAAAAACTAAGGTTGCTTGATTTGGAAGATAACCTGATTGGGCGCGTTCCGCCCGAGATTTTTTATTTACAAAAACTTCAACATCTTAACCTCAAAAGCAATCAAATAAGCCAATTGCACGAAAATATGGGCGATTTGTATAATTTGCGTTATTTGAATTTGGCAAATAATCGCCTCAAAAAACTGATTTTTGAAATCACCAAACTCCCACAATTGGAGGTACTAGACCTTCGGCACAACTATTTGAACGAATTGCCCGATGATATACTCCACTGGCGCAAACTCAATTATCTGTATTTGAGTGGCAATCCGATTGAAGAGGGCGAAAAAGAACGCCTCAAAAAAACTTTGCCCCGTACAAGAATCATTTTTTAATGGCAGGATTGAGCCATTAAAATTTTCTGATAACGTGAATATTTTTGTAACTAATTGATTATCAGTTGTTTATAAACTTATTTCTCCCCATAGATATACCAAATGACTCAGGCAATCATTATAAATAGTTATCAGTATTAAGCTAATCAAGCCTTTGTCCAAGGCGTGGTGCAGTCAGTGGTGAGTATTAATTATAAACTAGGTGTGCAGACAATCATAGATAAAGCAAAATTTTCTAAATTTGTGCATTAAAAAATTGAATCAATGCATAACTCGTTTATAAAACCTTGATTATGAACAATCTACCTCACTTCTCTGATAAATACCCTTTACTTATTTTAAGAATTTTGCTGGGTATTATTTTCATTACCCACGGAGTCGCCCGAATTTATGTATGGTCATTGCCCGACTTTGGCAAATTTTTGACCAACTGGGGTTTCCCTTGGGGCGAAGGGTTGGCTTGGGCGATTACGATTGGCGAAATTGTGAGCGGGAGTTTGTTGGCTTTAGGCTTTTGGGTGCGCTGGTGTTTGCTTTTCCATACTTTGATTATTGTAATGGGTATTTTCTTGGTACATATCCACTTGGGTTGGTTTGTGGTAGGCTTGGCAGGTGGTGGTGTAGAATATAGTTTGCTGATTTTGGCGGTAATGGCGGTGTTGTATAGCCGAGTTGAGAATAGTTGATAATTTGAAATAAGCTAATTATTTGATAATCAGATAATTATATTTTTCGTTTTTCAATTCATTTAAAAAAATGGTTCTTCAGAAATTTTAACACATTGCTTGATAATAGTTGCTTGTGGAGGCACAAGCAACGGCTTAGTCTTTATTTGCTAATACACTGATAATCAATTGATTATTTTCAGTATTATTTTACCAACTTCAAATTATGACAACCACGAGTAAGGGGTACTCTCAAATCGGTTCGAATTAATTTTTCGTCGGATAAATTCCAAAATTCAATATAGCCTTGTCTTGGAAATTCCTCAAAACGCTGATTATAAATTGTAACTGCGATGGTTTTGCTATCAGCATCAAATATAGCATCTTCGGGTAATTCGCCTTCAAAGCCGTACTCATTGCCGATGGTTGCCAATTTACCGGTGGTTTTATCAATTTTAACCAAACTTAAGGAGGATAACTTTCGAGCCGCAAAAAGTGCATAAGGCAAACCTTTGGGTAAGTAAGTACGCCGCATATTGACTGCAATTGCCCATTCACCATCAGGTGAAATATCAAAACCTTCGGGGCTTAACCCAACTTTAGCTTTATTGATCAATTGATGATTGCCTTTTTCATCAAATTGAATAGCAACCAAATAGCCCTCACTATTAAAAATATTGCCCATACTGGTATCTCCCCAACCCACATCCGCGACTATAAAAAAACGCCCATCTGGGGTAAAATTACCCACACTTACTACTTTTCCGGCTGGGATTGTTTGTCCGATGGCTTCAATTTGTAAAGATTCGGCCTTGCGGATTACTCGATAAAATTCAACCGCCCGATTATCTTTAATGACCGCAAATACATCTAAATTGGGGTGAAATTCTGCCGCATTGATACCGCCATTGCTTCCTTGGCGACTAAGACCGGCGATAGCAAACAAAAATATTTGGTCAATCAATCCGTCTTTTAAAGTGGCTAAAGCAATTTCTTTGTCTTTTTCTTGGGTAGCTATAAGGAGCAAATCACCTTTTTGATTAACGGAAGCAGTTTTAGGGTTGATTCCAATTACTTTTTCTTGTACTTTTTGGGCTTGGTTGTTTGGGCTGATATCAACTACCGAAACAATTTTACCGGAAGGTAAGTCAGTCCAAACATTTTTAAGTTTTTGACTCTTTCCGGTATAGATGCCTCGAGTTTCTACAATGTAGGCAAATTTTTTATCCGGTGAATGGGCAATAATAGAAGGCCAAGAAACCACCGAGTTGCTGATATGCAATTGCTTACGTTGGATTTTTCCCTCCTCATTCCAATTCAAAATAGTCAGAGAATCTTCAATACCTTTTACTTTGTTAATCACTCCGTCAGCATAGGCCGTACCGATTTGGTCAGCATCAGAGGCTGCCAATATAGTACCCTTGAATTTTACCACTTGATTTTTATCAATAGGAGTATTGGGGATTTGTGCCCAAGTATGATTCCAAGTGTACCAAATTAGGGCAAAGCTAAAAATGGAGGTTAAAAATAGTTTGAGAATATTTTTTAGATTTTTCATTGTTTCAGAATTTAATTCTAAGCCAAAGAAAATCTAAAATGAAATCCTATTTTTTACCAAATGGTAAAAAAAATTGAAATTTGATTGAAGCAGCACTAACGCCTGGGATTGTACTAACATCAATTATGAAAGCCTTATGTAATTGAATATTTATTTGAATGCTTGATTTTCAGATATTTAAATTCTAAATAAAAACAAGGAACTGAAATAATAAATGATTAGCCTCTGATTCCAAAGCCTAAAATCAAAATATCATCCATTTGACGGCGAGTGCCTTGCCATTATTCGCTAAATGTTTGGTTGAGAACATTTTTTTGACTCGCGCCGTGCAAATCGGCAATTTGTGAGACCAATGCTCTAAATTTCTTCTACATAAATTTCTTATTGTCGGGCTCGCCGATTTGATCAAAATAACTATCCGAAGCCATATAAAAATCGCAATTATCGTGAATAATATAAGGTTTATTGCTAAATGTCTTTTCAAAACTTTGTAAATCGCCGATTCCCAAGCGGTCGACAGGATTTTCCTTACAATAGCCTCTTTTTACCACAAACATTGGTTTATTTCGCCGTTGATGGTGTTAGAAATTACCTATATATTTTAAATTTTTTGCGCTTATCAAGTGCAACGACACCAACAACTACGATTACTGCGGGTTGTTGGTTTCGAGAAATGCCCAAAAATAGGGGTAGGTGAAAGTGTAAAGGCATTAATTTAATATGAATATTTTTATAACTAATTGATAATCAAATAATTATAATGTAAAAAATACATTTTTTCGGTAAATTATAAATTATATTTAAAATAAACTTGTATTAT
>JALONJ010000515.1 GCA_025455045.1 Microscillaceae bacterium
CTATCGTTAATTTGGTAATCGAATCCAAACCCTAAGGGTTTTGAAAACCCTTAGGGTTTAAATAAACTTGAAAAAATACAAGGTTTTCCCCAATTTCACAATAAAACCTAATATTATTTTTAAACCCTTGATTATCAGATATTTATCTAAAATCAGTTTGATACCTACTCAATAAAGTCTGGATATACGCCGGATTTTTGTCGTTCAAGACTTTAAAATACGCTTCACTGGTCAAATGCCGCAATTCTGCTTCACTGATGCCATACAAACGCGCCACCAGACAATCATTCTCGATTTTGAGCATTGTTTTCTGTTTGTCGGTGGAGGGAATTTCACCTAAATTCTCCATAAAACTCTTCAGATTTTCAAAACCTTGCGGATTGGCAGCCAGATTTAATTTCAAAGCGTTTTTGATAAGTATCTGATAATCAGCACTTTGCAATAATTCCTCCTCGCTCGGTTGCGGAATCGGTAGGCGCATCAAGTAGGTTTTATTCACATTGATATCAATGATAAATCGCGCCATAAAATCCACCACCAAACTATTCAAAACGGCATTGACAAACAAAACCCTTCGCAATGAAGTGCTAAATACTTCCACTCTTTTTTCTTCAAAAATGTATTTTTTAGGAATATGAGCATACAAAGAATCTTGCAAAGTAGCCTCACTTGGTATTAGGCTGGTAATCAGCGTTCTTTCATCAGTATTGCGAGAAATTTTCCGAAAAACCAAGCGCGGATAAATGGGGTCATACACTACAAATTGGGCTAAATCTGCTTCACTTGCCAAACCCAAATAAGCCAACACATTTTTTTGTTTGCCTAGTTTGGGATTCAAAAACTCTAAAGGAATTTGGGGGTACAAATCATCCGTCATTCGGCTAATTTCTACCGATAACAGCCTGTCCCACAAGGCTTTAGCATTTACATAATACAAAGGCTCGCTAAATTTGCTATCAAACTGATGCACCATTTTGCCTTCATATAAGGGGAAATCATCTTTTTGTTCTTTGAATAAATTTCGGTCAGCTGTAGAGTGCAATTCATTGCGAAAATCAATGTAATCAGGATTAATGGGCGGAAATTTTCGATACGCTTTGCGTAAAATTTCCAAATCCAAAGGTTGTTTTATTTCCATCAAAGCCCAATGCGCCGGCGAAAGCAAGCGAATATCGGCGTAGGTATAATTCAAAATTGCGTCCTGCGTGTTCAAAATGCCTACATCGGTTTGCATAAAGCGGACGGGAATGAGCCTCCCCCCAGCCCCCTCCGAAGGAGGGGGAGTAATTACCCCCCTCTCCTTTGGAGAGGGGTCGGGGGTGAGGCTTTCGGGGAGGGCTGGGGTGGGGCTTGGGCTTATTTGAAACAAAGCAAATTTATAGCGACTATCTACTTCAGGAAAAATTCCTTGGCGATTTTCGAATTGATAAAAGAATTTTAATTGGTAATTACTCAAAATATGCTTGCGCAAATTCAAAGAGCCGTCTTCATAAATCCACGCCGAAGGCGTGAGGTAGGTGAGGCAAGCCTGCGGGCGCAAAAGGCGCAAGTTGTTTTCGATAAAAAACCGAAACAAATTGCCATCGCCCGCCCCGGCGTTGAGGGGAAAATGAGTTTTGTAGAACTCATTGGTAATCAATACATTATCTTCAATATGTTGGTATTGTTCTTTCACTTGCGGGTAAGCCAAGATATTTTGGCGCACTTGGTTTTTTTCGGATTGCAGCATCGTGCGGTACGAACTGCGATACATCGCAAAAAAATCTTTGTCCTCAAACTTGGTTTTGTCCCAAGGCGGGTTGCCGATTACGATATGAAAACCGAAGCCCCCTCCGTCTCCCCCGGAAGGGGCGTGATTAAATACTTCGGCAAACTCGACTTCGTAATGGAAGAAGTGGTATTTTTGGGCTACTTTTTCTACTTCGGCTATGATTTCCGCATAATCTTTGGCAAAAGTGTCGATTCTAAAATTTTGGTAAACCTGATTCAGTAGCTTGCTAAATTTGGCTTTTTCTTCGGCATTTTTGTATTCCCATTGCAAAAAACTGCGATATGTTTCGAGGTGTAAAATCTGATTCAAAAATTGTAAACTAGGCAATAGATTTTGATAAATCCGCTTGGATTCGAGGATTTCGGTTTGGGTAGTATCGCGCAAATTGCTCAAAGCCGTGAGTCGCTCACGCAGTTCTTGGAGCTGATTATCGATTTGATTTTTAAAAATTTCGCCTTCAATATTTTTGATAAAATTTTGTAAGTTGCTGCCAATCAAGGCATTACCTTGCTTGATATGATGCTCAATAAAACTTAAAGGCGTGCCGAGAATAAAGGTATCGAGCCACAGCGAAAGGCGCGTAAGCTCAACGGCAAAAGGGTTCAAATCCACCCCAAAAATCAGTTTTTTGAGCAAAAGGCGTTTCAATAAGACTAATTCATCTACTTCGGTATCGCCCAAATAAGTTTGAATACTTTGTTGAATGGTGGCTTTTTCGGTTTGCAGGGTTTGTTGCAAAGCGGGTTGGCTATCTAGTTGATTATAAGCTAGTTGCGTAACTTGATTCAAAATCTCGAGCAAAAAATGCCCACTCCCGCAAGCATTGTCGAGAATCCGCAATTTCAAGATATCCGGCTCATTTTGCCGGGCTTGGCTTAGGGCTTCCTTTGCCATAAATTGGGTTAGCTCGGCGGGCGTATAATAGGAAGCCGTCATTTTGCGCGAATTGGAGCGATTGGAGAGATAAATTTGCCCTTTGGTGTATTTTTGCTCGCTGACAATGGCTTTTTTCTTATCATTTTTGAGTTCGTGGTAATCAAATACATCAAAAAAACCCTCCAATTCCTTGTTTTTTTCGGTATAAACCAAATAAAATACATCTTCATTCAATACTTCTCGAAACTCAAACTCCAGCAAACCTTCATAAATATTGCCAATGTGCCGAATTGCCAGCGTTTTAAAATCACGTTGAAATAAGCCAACTATTTGATTATCAGCAAATTGCAATAATAAATTGAGCAAATATTTCAATTCGGTATTGGTCAAAACTTGGCTTTTGGCGAGGAGCGGAGCTTTGTCGGGCGCAAACAATCCACCATTGAGTAGCGGAATTTGGTCATCTTCGCGCCCTTCGTCTAAGATACGAAACAAATCTTTCAATTTTCCCCAGCCATTGTGCGCCTGCGGCGGAAAATTGGCTTCATCTTGCAAAAAATAACGCAAAGCGTGCAAAGAATGAGTTTTGTAAAAGCGATGTTTCTCGAATAAAGTTTGGTAAAATTTATCTTCAAAATAAGCCACAAACAACAAACGAAAAGCAAAAACTACCGAGTTTTCATACACTTCCGCCACCCCGTACTCTGCGCCAAATTTGGCATAAAGCCTTTGCCCAATCAATTCAATAATCGAGTCTTCGCCATAAATGATGTTTTTCAAATCATTTTCGACGGCGGTTTTAGCGGCTTCATTTCTTAATGTAAGTTGCTGAATATCAATTACTTGCGATTTCTTATCATCTATGGAAGGTTTGATATAATTTGCTTGTCGGAAAATATAATAAAAATAATTGAACGCCTCTGCATCCTCAGCCTCGATGATTTTTTCCAAATCAATTTCATAAAAAACTTTTTCGGCGCGGTTTTCTTTGGTTTCATAAAATCGCCAAAACCGTCCATTGGTCAAAAATCCGTAATCAATTTTGAGGTCATTCAAATACCTAATCAATTGAAAATGAGGATTTTCGGTATCAATTTTTTTATTATCCAAAGTTACATTATAGGCTTTGCTTTCGCAGAGAGCCAAAATTTGCGCGCTGTCGCCTTTGTCCGATTGGTAATGTTCGTCTTTGATTTGTTCGTTTTCAAACAACGCAAAATCGGGTTTGTGGCTCTTGCCAAAGGCTTTTTTGCTGACTTGATAAGCAAAAGCAAAATCTAGAGCTTGCAAAGTCGGTTTGATAAATTCTTCCTCAAGCTGGGCTTCGCTGAGGAGATTGAATTTATTTTTGTCATACAATTGTTTAATTTTTTGAAAAACCACCTCGGGTTCACCTCCACGAAAAAGTTTGGGCAATTCATCAGTCAAAAACTGGCGATTGAAAAAGTTATTCTGGATGAAATCGGAAATCAACAATTGCATAAAAAAATTAATATTTTGCCTTAAAATTAAGCGAATGTTTAGCAAGATAAAAGGAAAATGCCCCGTTTAAAATACCATCAATTAAATTAAAAATCCAATTAATATGCTTAAACGATTTACTACCCTTTTGCTGGCTTGTTGTTTGGCATTGCCGAGTTTTGCCGACGAGGGGATGTGGCTTTTGCTACTACTCGGCAAAAAAGAAGCTGATATGAAGAAAAAGGGCTTCAAACTCACGGCTGCCGATATTTATAATGTCAATAAGGCAAGTATGAAAGATGCCATCATTAGTTTTGGCGGGTTTTGCACCGGCGAAATTGTGTCCAAAGATGGCTTGATTCTCACCAATCACCACTGTGGTTATGATGCTATTCAGAGCCACAGCACCGTCGAAAATGATATTTTGAGCAATGGCTGGTGGGCAAAAAACCGTGGCGAAGAAAAACCTTCGGCGGGGATATTTGCCCGTTTTTTGGTCAGAATGGAAGACGTAACCGCCAAAATAAATGCCGGATTGACTGCCGCAATGACCGAGCCGGAGCGCGCCAAAAAAATCAAAGAACTCAGCGACCAACTCACCGCCGAAGCCATCAAAGGCACGCACTACACTGCCGATGTGCGGAATATGTTTGGCGGCAATGAGTTTTATTTATTTGTCTATGAAACCTTCAAAGATGTGCGCTTGGTCGGCACCCCGCCCGAAGCCATTGGCAAATTTGGGGGCGATACCGACAATTGGATGTGGCCCCGACACACCGGCGACTTTTCGGTTTTTCGCGTGTATATGGGCAAAGACGGCAAACCCGCCGATTACTCGGTTGATAATGTGCCTTTGAAAGCCAAATATCACTTGCCCATTTCATTAAAAGGTCTCAAACCCAATGATTTTACAATGGTAATGGGCTACCCGGGCAGCACCGACCGCTTTTTGACTTCGCCCGGCGTAGAAATGGCAATTAATTTGACCAATCCGGCTTTTGTCAAAATCCGCGACCAACGTCTCAAACTCTGGAAAGAAGATATGGACGTGGACAAAAAAGTGCGCCTGCAATATGCTTCCAAATATGCTAATATTGCTAATTATTGGAAATATTTTATCGGGCAAACCGAGATTTGTAAACGCCTGAAAATCTACGATTTAAAAAAATCGGAAGAAACTGCCCTGACCCAATGGCTCGAGAAAAACCCCGCCGAAAAAGCCAAATATGGCGAAGCTCTGCCTATGATTGAAGATGCCTACAAAACCTTGCGAAAATACACTGTAGCTCGCACATTTATCACTCAGGCACTATATGCCCCCGAGATTGTGATTATGTCGGCTTCCTTGGGCGGTTTACAAAAAGCCCTCAAAGGTGGCAATCAAGAGGAAGTAAACAAACAAGTAGCCGAACTCAAAAGTGAACTTGCCGAAATGTACAAAGATTATAATGCCTCAACTGACAAAAAAATCTTGGCGGCTCTTTACAAAATGACTTATGAAGATGTAGAAAAAGCGATGCGACCCGACTTTTTTGCCGAAATTGAGACCAAGTACGGCGGTGATTTCAACAAATTTGCCGAGGCGGTTTTTAGTCAATCAATTTTTGTTTCCAAAGAAAAATTAGAGGCGTTTTTGAATGCCCCCAAAGCCGAAACCCTAGAAAATGATTTGGCACTCAAAACCTTCCAATCCATTCAGGCTTTTGGAATGAAATTGAACCAAGAATTGGGCGAAACCAATCAAAAATTGGACAAAGGCAATCGCTTGTTTATTGCCGGAATCAGAGCAATGAATCCCAACAAGGTTTACTACCCCAATGCCAACTCCACGATGCGCCTCACCTACGGGCAAGTCTTGGATTATTTTCCCAAAGATGGGGTTAAGTACTTGCATATCACCACTTTAGATGGAATAATGGAAAAAGAAGACCCCAATAATCCGGAGTTTATTGTGCCAACAAAATTGAAGGAACTTTACCAGAAAAAAGATTTTGGTCGCTATGCCGAAAACGGCACCGTGCCAGTGGCTTTTATCAGCAACAACGACATTACGGGCGGCAATTCGGGTAGCCCGGTTATCAATGGCGAAGGACAATTGGTGGGCATAGCCTTTGATGGCAATTGGGAGGCAATGAGCGATAAAATCGCGTTCGAGCCACGACTCCAACGCTGTATCAATGTGGATATTCGGTATGTTTTATTTTGCATCGAGAAACTGGGCGGCGCAAAACATTTGGTTGATGAAATGACCATCATTCCGGCGAAAACTCAGTGATTTTTCAACAATAAATAATCAAAAGCCGAGCGAAGTGCTTGGCTTTTTTTATAATATGCCGCAAGATAGCATTTGGATTTTACTTTCACTTTTTCAAAAAATGGTATAATCAGTTGGTAAAATGATTGCCCTATCCAATCGCAAACAAGGCTCTATAATGTTAAGATAAATCCCTGATTATGAATTGATTATAATATTTAGTAATTTGGTATAATTCAAAAATACAAATCGAAAAATTATGGAAATTTTGCACCAAAACACCCAAAATACTGCTCGTACCATAGTTGAGCGCGACAAAGGTTATTATCTGATGTATGCCGAAGGTGTAGTCAATGATGAGGATTTTCGAGGCGGCTTCAAAGCTTTATTAGATGATTTCAAGAATAATACCCATAAAATCCCCAAAATCATCATCAATATCAAAAAGGTAAGCTCAACCCCGATGATTTCTCGAGCTTGGTTGGTATCAAGCTACTTGCCCGAATTATACAAAACCATTGACACCAACCTGCAAATTGGGCTGATAAATACCACCAGTTTTTTTGAAGGCACAACCATTTCGTTGTTGGTTACGACTATCCAAACTTTGGGGTTTAATCTAGGCATCAAATTTTATAAAGATGTAGAAGAAGCCCAAAAAGGGTTAGGGATTATCTAAAAGCCTACCTTTATGACTTAGGAATGAATAATTGGACATTAGGAGTTATTTAACTACCTGACCTCGTCCGCCTTTGGAGGATTTTCAATTAATTAACGTGAATATTTTAGTAACTATTTGATAATGAGCTAATTATGATGCAAAAATGCACCCTTTTTGACAAATAATCAATTGTTTCAAAAATAAA
>JALONJ010000516.1 GCA_025455045.1 Microscillaceae bacterium
TTCATTTTGCTTGGTAATGTTCAGAATCACTGAAAAGCGAGAGCTTTTCAGAATTCAATGGAATTCCCAAAGGCAATTCCTGAAAAGTAGCGAAGATTCCACTTTTTTTTGTAACTACCTGATTATCAATTATTTATGATTTTTTGAATCTTCACCACTTTTCAGGAAAATGGTAGCGCAGGTTGTCTAGCCTGTCCGCGTAAATGCGTTTAGGCTTAGCATAAAGTCAGAATTTGCTCAAAATGAGCAAAGAATCCTTTTTTCAAAAAAATTGGTTTTGCTCACTCTACGCCATTGGCGAAGGTTTTGGCGCAATCGCCGATGACTACTCTATCAACCGTTTGATGCACACCACTCGCCAATTGGGGTCAAAATAAACTCCAGTAATTTGCACCCCCCACAAAGTAGCGTGAATGGCTCGCAAACCTTGTTTTTTGTCATTGCTATACACCAGAGCCGTATGCGTAAAAACCCAGTTTTTGCCATACAAATAGCCGTAATATACAAGGTCGCCGGGCTGGGCTTCTTCGGGTTTGACCGCTTTGCCGAGCCGCGATTGGTCGCCCGACATGCGGGGCAGATTGAAGCCAAACTTTTTGTAAATGTATTGGGCATAACCCGAGCAATCGAAGCCACGCGGGGTAGTGCCACCCCACCAATAAGGCGTGCCAATAAAGGTTTTGGCAAAATTTATCAAACTATCGCGCCGCAATACGGCTTGATTTGGCTTTAGCGCACCTTCTTCTTTGCCATCGGCTACTTGGGCTTCGGAATCGTATTTTTTGCCGCCAATGGTATCACTAGCCGTATAAATCAAAGGGATTTCTGTACTGAATTTATCAAAGGTTTTGGCGGTTAAACAACTGATTATCAATAAGTTAAGTAAAAATAAAATGATAACAAACTTAAAAAATTGCATTTTGATAAGTGATTTATAAAGGTTTCCTGAAATTTCGGGGCGCAAGATGCTGATTTTTTGGAAATAAATCGCAATTGGCACAGTTTTTTATCCTTTAAATAATAATGTGTGCAAGTTTTTTGGCTTTTTTCCTAAAAAAATACTAACTTAGGCGGTTAAATGTTTGGAATCTTGGATAACAAAATGCTAGGATAAAATAAATGAGCCAACATCCTCATAATCAATAAATTAGGAATTGGGAATTAGGAATTAGAAACTTAGAAATGATTTAATTACCTGATTTTCAATTAATTATATTTTAAAAGTTTACTTTATTTTGCATCTCTTATTTATAAAAAAACTGCAAAACTATTTTATTAAAAAACAATCAAATTTGAAATAAAATATCGTAGGAATGTTCTTGAAAATCAATAAGATAAGTACTAAACTACTGCTTTTCTCATTGACTTTGGTGATGTTTGCCGGAGCCATTGTGGTGGTTTTTACTGTCTATATTCAAAGAATGAAAGCCTACAACGACCTGCGCAATCAGGTGGACGAACTCCTGATTCTCAACCCCAAACGCATCAAAGCCGAGCAAGATTTTTTGCTGCACGACTGGCAAGATGCCGAGTTTATGACCACCGGCGAGAGCCAAAGCCTACACGAATACGGCAAAAATACCCGCAAAATCCGCTACTTGATTGAGGAAATCCGCAAAAATCCCCTTTCGGGGCGTATTCAAGTCAAACCCAAGCTCCAAGAAATTCAACATTTGAACCAACAGCACAACCAAATTTTTAATGAATTGGTAGATAAAATCAAACAACGCGGGTTCAAAGATTTGGGCTTGGAGGGCAAAATGCGCCGCGCCGTACATACTTTGCAAGCCATTGATACCCTCAATCAAGAGGCTCTTTTGACTTTGCGGCGTTATGAAAAAGATTTTATCATTCGCAAGGATTTGAACTATGTGGATTCCTTGAAAAAAGCCGCCGAAAAATTGGTCAAACTGACCGGCATCAAGGTAAAACCCACCGACCAAGCATCGCTGGTAAAGCTTGCCAATGTGATTTTGATTGTGAAGCAATACCTTCGGCAGTTTGACCGCATCGTCCAACTTGAGACCGAAATCGGGCTTACCGAAACCGCCGGACTCAAAGGCAGACTGTTGCAAACCGCCCAAGTGATTGATAATGAGCTAATTAACATTGATAAATACATTGACAAAAATACCAAAACCCTCGACGAAAACTCCAATTGGGTGATTAGGGTTTTTTTGATTACCATTTTTATCATTGTGATTGTGATAGGCGTTTATTTTGCCTACTGGCTTTCCCAGCCCCTAGTTACACTAGACCGAGTTGCCAAATCGGTTACTCAAGGTTTGCGCAATCAAGAGGTGTTTTTGGATAGAATCCAACGCAATGACGAAATCGGAAGCTTGGCAAAAAATTTCAAATTGATGTTGCTCAAACTGAAAAGTACGATTTATCAGGCAAATGAAAAAAATCGCCAACTCGAGGAGTTTAGCCAAAACGAGGCGCGGCGCTCGTGGTTCAACGAAGGTTTGAGCATTTTTAGCGAACTTACCCGCAAACACAATATCAATCTTGCCAAACTTTCGGACGAAGTGGTTTCGGAATTGGTCAAATATACCAAAAGCAGTCAGGGCGGAATTTTTGTGGTCAATCGAGAAGATGGATTGAGCAATTATCTCGAACTCAAGGGCTGTTATGCGTATGAACGCAAAAGATTTCAACAAAAAAATATTGAATTGGGTGAAGGTTTGATAGGTACGACTTGGCAAACCGGTAAGTCGATTTATGCTACCGATATTCCCGAAGATTATGCTTTTATTCGTTCCGGTTTGGGCAAAGCCAAGCCCAAAAGCCTATTGATAGTGCCTATCAAGTCTGATGATGCCATCGAGGGTGTCATTGAGTTGATTTCTTTGCACGAGTTTAGCCCTTTGGAGCGCGATTTTGTAGAAGCAATTGCCGAGAGGGTGGCTACGTCTATCGTAACCATCAAAGTCAATGAGCAAACCCAAAAATTGCTCGAGATTTCAGAAAATCTGGCTATGCAAGCCCAAGAAAAAGAAGCCCGCTTGCAAAAACAAATCGCTGACTATCAACATTGGATTCGAGAATTTGAACTCAAAGTCAATGCCTTAGCCGAAGAAGCCCTGATTTACCATTCTGTTTTGGGCAAAGTATATTCAGGTTTTGTGATTACCGATGAGCAGTTTCGTATCAATAAAATCAATCCTTATGCTGCCAAACGCTTTGGCTACCTACGTACCGAACTCGAGGGTAGACCTTTGGATTTGTTTATTGAGACCGATTACAGCAAAATTGTCGATTTGCGCGACAAAAAACATCGCTTAAACGGCAAACTTTTTCACGAACCCATCATCAGTCGAGTACGCGACAAAGAAGGCAGTTTTTATGACGTAGAAGCTATATCCGGCAAGATTGAAATTGATACTCAAATCGTATATGTGTTTTTGTTCAATGAACTAAGCGAAGCCAGCAAAGCCAGCCAACCCCGCGAGGTCAATTTGAAAGTGGCTAGTTGATTTGATTTATAAACCTGTCAGATTTTAAAAATCTGACAGGTTTGAATAATCACCAAATTATTTTTAACAAAAACAATTTATTTTTAAATATATAACTAATTGATTTTCAGTTAGTTATAAAAAAAATCATTATTTGACCTTGGACTGCGGCACACAGCCCAAACTAATTCCCGAAAATTACTGAAGAACCTTTTTAAATATATAACTAATTGATTTTCAGTTAGTTATAAAAATATTCATTCTGCGTTGTCCTTAGCCCCCAAAAAGCGGGGCTTTTACCCAAAGATAAGAACCTATAAGTAATTGATAATCAAGTATTTACAAAACAGGTTCTTGGAAGAAAAACACCTTAGCTTTTCCATTTAGACCTGCCTCGAGCATTTTTCGAGACCAACAACCCAACTCGCTAAATTGTCTAACTCATTGATAATCAGTTATTTACAAAATATTATCTTAAAAAACGTTAAAATCAGCCTCCCTATTTGCAAATCCGAAATACCTACACTACCTTGCCTATAACAAAGCAAGCCGGAGTGAAGTCAAACTCAATCGCTTATTTCTTTCTTTGCTCTGCGCTCGGCTATTTTTTTATTTTTAACCTTTAATTTTTTCTGATTCTAACATTTTTGGTGGTTTTGTTGAAAACCGTTCTTAGATGCCGCAATAAGGAGGTTTTCCAGCCAACACTCGGCATAGGTAAAACCG
>JALONJ010000517.1 GCA_025455045.1 Microscillaceae bacterium
TCGGAGCTTCGCTCGGTAATTTCACCAAGCTATCGCTTGGTTCATTAATGCTCAGAATCACTGAAATTGATAAATTTCAGAAAAAAGATTCTCATTCCTTAAAAAGAGTAAAGAACCTTTATTTTTTTATAACTTACTGATTATCAATTAGTTATATAAATGCTGATATTTATACTTCCAAACCAATGAATTTGATAATAAAAGAGAATATTTTGCAATTTAGTTTTTAAACCTTAAAAAAAAGAGATTTTTTTTAACAAAGTAAAATATTCATTGCCCTTTTGACTAAAAAAGGAGAAATAATCTCTTTGATTGCTTGTTGTAACTAACTGATATTTAATGCATTACCTTATTTATCAAAATGAATTGCTATAAGTATAATTAATCAAATGCTTAACAAAAAATAAGAACCCCTTTCGCCAAACTTATCAAACAATTGTATATTTGAAATAATTTATGAAAATACTGAATTAATTTTTTAATCAATGAAAAAATATTTTTCCTCCTTATTGATTATCTTTCTGATAATCAATGCTTTACCAATCAATGCCCAACGCAAGAACAATCAAGCATTGTTTGAACCATTGTTCAATTTTCAAGCTACGCCTTATCGCTCGGCGGCGGGTGTACCGGGCGAAAGTTATTGGCAAAACCGCGCCGATTATTTTATTCAAGCCGAGTTAGACGAAGAAAATCACCGCATTAGCGGCACTGTCAAGGTGATTTATACCAATAACAGCCCCGACAATTTGGGCTTTATTTGGTTGCAACTTGACCAAAACCGCTATAAATCCGATTCCAGAGGCGAGCTTACCCAACAAGCCAGTGGCGACAATTCACGCTATCAAGGGGCAACGGACGGCGGCTACGACATCAAAAACCTAAAAGTAAAATCGAGTGGTGAAGCAATGTACGAACCCAAGTTTGTGATTACCGATACTCGAATGCAAATCCGCCTCAACGAAGAACTCCGCGCCAAAGGTGGTAAACTGGAGTTTGAAATGGGTTTCAGTTACAAAATTCCCGAATTTGGTGCCGATAGAATGGGCAGGCTCAAAACCGAAAAAGGCATTATTTATCAATTGGCGCAATGGTTTCCGCGTTTGGCAGTGTATGATGATATAAAAGGCTGGAACAACGAACCTTACCTCGGCGCAGGCGAGTTTTATTGCGAATACGGCGATTATGATTACAAAATTACCGTGCCTTATTCGCACATTGTTGTTGGCTCGGGCGAACTGCAAAATCCTAGCGAAGTGCTGACCAAGGAGCAATTGAACCGGTATGAAAAAGCCAAAACCAGCGAAAAAACCGTAGAACTCATCACCGCCAAAGAAGCCGGCGACCCCAGCAAAACCCGCCCTGCCAAATTGGGCAAAACCACTTGGCATTTCAAAATGAGCAATACCCGCGATGTGGCTTGGGCTTCGTCGAAGGCTTTTGTGTGGGATGCGGCGGTTATCAACCTGCCCAGTGGCAAAAAAGCGATGGCGCAATCGGCTTATCCGGCGGAAGTAGCCGGTAAAGAGGCTTGGGGACGCTCTACCGAATACACCAAAGGCTGTATAGAACATTATTCCAAAATGTGGTTCGAGTATCCTTATCCGGCGGCGGTCAATGTAGCCGGAGTAGTAGGCGGAATGGAGTATCCGGGCGTATCGTTTTGTAGCGCGCAATCGCGCGGGGGCGATTTGTGGGGCGTAACCGACCACGAATTTGGGCATAATTGGTTTCCGATGATTGTGGGTTCTAACGAAAGACTTTATCCGTGGATGGACGAGGGTTTTAATACTTTTATCAATTATTACAGCACCAAAGCCTTCAATAATGGCGAGTATCCGGCAGATTTAGACCCCAGCAGTTTTACAATGAAAATTTATGTAATTCCGATGCTCAAAAGCGGCAACCGCGAAAGCATTGCCACCTACCCCGATGTAGTGCAAACGCCCAATTTGGGTATGACGGCTTATTTCAAACCGGCGATTGGTTTGTATTACTTGCGTGAAATTATTTTGGGACCCGAAAGATTTGATTATGCTTTTCGGCATTACATCAAAACTTGGGCTTACAAACACCCCACTCCGGTCGACTTTTTTAATTGTATGGAAAATGCGGCGGGCGATGATTTGGATTGGTTTTGGCGGGGCTGGTTTTATTCCAATGCCACTATGGATCAAGGCATTGAAGAAGTAAATTTTGATGCCAAATACGGCTCATCTATCAAAATTGTGAATAAAAGCGACTTGCCAATGCCCGTTATGATGGAAATTACCTACGAAGACGACAAAAAAACTCAAGTTACCCTGCCCGTAGAAGTATGGCAACGCGGCAATGAATGGCTTTACAATGCCGGTAAAAAGAAAATCAAATCAGTTGTACTCAATCCGACTGGCATATTGCCGGATATAAACCCCGAAAACAACGGTTGGCAAGAGAAGAAGTGATGAGGTTGTCTTTTTGAGGGTGTAGAAACCTTAAAATATTTAGAAACATTCAATCGGCTCAATTTTGAGCCGATATTGAAAATCTACTGATAACCAATCAAAAGTAGTTTTTTTGGATAGAAATGACTTTGGAATTGGGAATTAATAATTAGGAATTAGAAATTATTTAATTGCCTGATTTTCAATTAATTATATTTTTAAAAGTATCATTTTATTTTGAATCTGTTCCTTTATTCAACTTCGGCAAAGTTTTAAAACTTTGCCGAAGTTCAAAACCAATTAATTTTGGATATAAAGAATTATCTCATATTAGCCCCAAAGATCTGCTCAATTTTGAGGAGATGTCCTATAAAGATAATTATGGGCGCGAGAGCCTACGAGATGAATCGGCGCGGGTTTGCTTTGTTAGCCCCTAATTCACAATATTGACCGCAATTGTACCTTCAATCATTTTAGTACCACTTGTTGGCACATTTTTGTTTACCTCCCGAAAAAGGGCTACCGTAAGATTGCCATTCACAGTATTGGTATTGGTAGTGGCGGTAGCCAAAATACCGATTGGTCTGCCATTGCTATCTATATCTACATTGATGATATTGAGATTATTACCCAAATCAGTCGTATAGCGGATTTGGTGGATAGTGCCTTGCGCCGTAATTTGCGAAGTTACATTTTGGGCATTGTTGAGCAATTGCGCGGTAATATCATAAGTTTTACTTTTTTTCAAATTCAAGGGGCTACCACTAATCACTGGAGCGTTTGCTCCGCTCGCCCCGTCATTGTCGGTGATGCTTATCTCTTGGGTGGCCTCGCCGGTGGTGGCAAAGCTGAGTTTGAGGGTGGTAAGCGCAATTGGGGTGTTTGTACCATCACCGGGGGCAGGGTCAGAGCCACCGCAAGCCACTAACAAGCCAAGAATTGCTGCGTAAATTGCCGTTTTTTTTAAGATTTTTTCCATTTTGCCGATTAGATTAATTGTTTGATTGCCTATCATAGACGGAATACAGTTTATCATTTGATTTAAAAATTTGTAGCATCTGATTATTTGTAAAAATAGAAAAAAATGGGAATAATTGTATTAGAGACTTAGGAAAACTAAAAGAAAATTATATAACTAGCTGATAATCAATTAATTATGTACTTTAATTAAACTTACCTTCAGCCTTTACTAATTTGGTTTTTCCAATTTTTTCGCGCGGTGCATTGAAATTCACCAACAGACTCCCAAGTCGTCATCTTGAAAGGAATTTTGTTCATTCACTTTAATTTAGGATTATTCTATAACTAATTGAAAATCAATTAATTATGATTCTCTCCTATATTGCTCTCTCTTGTATGGAGGGGTATTGATAAGTTTAATTTGCTCAACTTATTTTTAATTCTTTCCTAAAACTTGTAAAGAAAAATAATTTGAGCCAATGGTTTTTTAGTTGTTTTTTTTTACTTACTTGAGAAAATTTTATGTTAGTACTTTAACAATATGAGGGCTAAAATTACATTATCAAAAGTGTAACTCATTGATTTTCAATTATTTGGTTATTTTCAAATAAATAATGTATTTGCTTGATAATCAAATACATATCGTATTGTTATTCAAGAAATTTGATTTCAAAAACATCATTTATATTATTTTAACGTGAATATTTTGAGAAATATTGAAAAAGTACAAAAAATAAATCTTTAAAAAACAATCTAAAATCCCCCCAAGTCGTCATCCTGCGTGGAA
>JALONJ010000518.1 GCA_025455045.1 Microscillaceae bacterium
ATCTGCTAGGTTTCCAAACCTAGCAGGCTGTACTTGCGCGTTTCCAAACGCGCCTAGCGTAATCAAGTATATAAGTATTTAATAATCAATTAGTTATATTATATTTGGGTATTTGTTATAAGTTGTAGAAGTTTGTAGAAAGGTTGTTGGTCTCGAGATTGCGGGGTTTGAATTGAAGATGTTTCTCGAATTTAGCCCGCAATCTCTAAGACCAACAACGGAGGAAAATTTGCTTTGTAAAATATTGATAATCAAGTATTTATATTATGTTTTAGAGTTTTACAGAGTTTCCAATATATTAAATATAAGTTACTATGAATATAGAACTTAATTCTCTCATAGATAAAATTAATACTCTAAAAAAAGAGATTGATTTATTGCGCCCTATTTCGCCGGAGTTGGAGCAACGAATTATGCAAAAATTTCGATTAGACTGGAATTATCATTCTAACGCCATCGAGGGTAACACGCTGACCTACGGCGAAACTAAAACTTTTATCCTTTATGGATTGACTGCCAAAGGCAAGCCTTTCAAAGATCATCTGGATATCAAAGGACATAATGAGGCAATTCTTTGGCTGGATGATATTATCAAGAAAAATCGTCCAATTACTGAAACTTTTATACGAGAACTCAATAAACTTCTATTGGGTGAGCCTGAATACAAATCCGCTAAAACCCCTGAAGGACAACCAACGCAGAGACTTATCACTCCCGGGCAGTACAAAACTACTCCAAATCACGTTTTGACAGCTACTGGTGAAATGTTTTATTTTGCCACGCCCGAAGAAACTCCAGCAAAAATGAATGATTTAGTAGATTGGTTAAGATTAATGAATGATGATAAAGATATTCCATCAGTAGTGACTGCTGCCTTATTACATTATAAATTTATTAGAATTCATCCTTTTGATGATGGAAATGGACGAACTGCGAGAATATTGATGAATCTGATATTAATGTCAAAAGGTTATTTACCTGTTATTATTAAGAGTCAGCCAAAAGAAAAAAAAGATGAATATTATACCGCGTTAAGAATAGCTGATGGTGGAGATGAAAATACTTTTGTCTCTTTTATCGCTCAACAACTTGTGTATTCAATGGAGCTTTTTATCAAGGGAGCCAAAGGCGAAAGCATTGAAGAACCTGATGATGTTGATAAAGAAATTCAGTTACTAAAAGTTAGTTTGCAAAGCGCACAAGAAAAAACAGTGTTGAATGAAAAAACGCAATCTCAAATTGAGGAACGGTTTATCAAGCCTTTTTTTGAAAAATTGAATCAAAAATTGAGTCAATTTGATGAGTTTTTTATATTTAGCAATATCAGTTATGTAACTGGTTTTTCAGCCTTTATTGATTTATCGGATGATGATTCTTGGAAAATCACTTCTCAGGCAAAATTTCAATCTATATTCTCAAATATCAATGATGAAAGAATAATAGGTATGTATTATCAATGGAAAGATTTTAAAAAAACTAATACAATTGTTTTTAATTATTCCATCCACTTAATATTCGAGTTTGATAAATTTGATTTTACAATTTCAGTTCACCCTTCAAGTTTTGAAAAAATAAAAATTAATTATAATCAACTTACTCCCGAAGATTTATATTTGGATTTGATAAACAAAATTGTCAAAGATTTTATTGTCTTTATCAAAGGACAAATAAATGGTGAAGGATTTAATTTATAGTTCCAAGGTAAAACATCAACTGATTTATGCCGTTGCCTAAAGAAATGTTTTGTAAAGGCTTGAAAATCAATGTAGATGTGCAACGCCTCAATGCCGATTTTATTCGCACTTTGCAAGATTTGTGCTTGCAATATACCGGCAAACAAGCCCTCCAAATCACTTTGTATGACCTACAAGCCCAACTCAAAACCAAACTCACCTCCAACAAATTCCAAATCGATGTATCAGATGCCCTACTCAATCGCTTGGAGAAGATGGAGTTGAAGTATGAGATGGTTTATTAGAGGTTTTTGAATTTGCGAATTTTTGAATTTTGAAAGTGAAATTTTATAATTCATTGATAATCAGGTATTTATAATTAAGTAAAAAATGTAGTAAACTAATTTTTGCTACTTTTTTATATTTTTGCGTTTTTTTTGAATATATTGAAATTATTTTAGCGATTATTCTGTTAAATAACTAAGCGTGAAGCAATTGGTTTTCAATCAGTAACAATAATTGGATGATAAATATTTCTGAATGGATTGATAAAATGATAGAAGATTTACCCTTCTATCGAGTTAAATGATTTTTTACCAAAAGTAAAAGTTTTAGCATATCAAATTGATAATGAAAAACTTAAGAGTTGGGCTAATAATGAACTTAAGGAATATACAAAAAATAATAACTTCCCAAAATATAGAAAAATTGGCGGAGTTTTAATGGTAAAATTGGTTTAGGAGATTAGATACAGGGGTAAACTATCAGAAATAACAAATTTCCTTATAAGTATATTAGATATCGAAGATAAATAGTTTTTTGCGTAGCATACATATTTTTTTTAGTTTTGATAAATTACTTTGTTTTCCAAATCAAAAAATATAAATGAGTATGCAAGACGTATTTATATCTTATTCTACCAAAGACCAAGCCGCCAAAGATGAAATGATTGAAATTTTACAAAAAGCGGGGCTGAGCTACTGGCTTGATGAGTTTTCGTTGGGCAACATTGGCGAAAATCTCAACGAAAATATTGAAGAAGGGCTAAGAAATACCCGTTGTACAGTGTTTTTGGTTTCCGAAAATAGTTTGGGGTCAATTTGGGTTTGCAAAGAGGCTTTGTTTCGGTTAATGCAAGAAAATTTTCATCAAACCAATACCCTTTTGCCGGTTTTATTGGACAACAAAGCTTTTGAAGACGATTTTATCTTTGAAGTATCGGACGCGCTCCAAGCCGAACTCGACAAGCAAGAAAGCAACCGCGAAAAAGCCAAAGCCCGAAATATGAATACCAAGCTTTTTGATGTCAAAATTGACCGTTTGAAGCGAATTTTGCCCAATGTTACCGATATTTTTCACAAACTTCGAGAAGGCTTGTCAGCCAATTTTGCTGATGCCGGACGCAAGCCCAAAGACATTGAAAAACTCATTCAAACCATCAAGAATAAAGTGAGCGAAGCCGACACCGCTACGCCCACCAATACTACTTTGAAGGGGAGTTCGGTAAAAAATATCACCCAAAACGCCGAAAAAATTTATAATATTGAAAAAATTGACAAAGCTGATTTCTCTTAGGTTACAGAGTTCTGGTTTGTGCTGAACTGCTGACTGCGTCTCGTGTTCCGCCTCCGGCGAGTAATCAGATTTTATACAAAACACTTAAAATAACGTGAATATTTTGAAATATTATTAAAAAAATACAAATTTTATTTATAAATTTAAAAGGTTTATTTTAGAAATAAAAGTCATTTAAATTTTATAAAGTGCTTATTATCAATTAGTTAAAAGCATTTTTAGAAAATAAATAATTGTCAGACCTGCGGTACAGACAATTATTTATTTTCTAAAAATATAAAAATTAAACAATTTTATTTTTAATGAAAAACACTTATTTGTCAAAATATTCCGTTTTTTTTAAATATAACTAACTGATTATCAATTAGTTATGCGAATCAAGGGTTGAAAATATAATTTTTACAATAAAAATACACATAAAATAATATGTGTGGCAGTTTTTAAAAATCAGTTTATCAAAATTCGTAAATCATTGATAATCAGCAAGTTATGAAATTTTGATTGAAAAACATAAACCATTGATAATCAGATATTTAGCTGTTTTTGATAATTGGAAAAATAATTTTGTCACACATATTGATAAAATTGTACTATTTTTATATAAGGATTAAACTCTTCTATCTAAAATTAACCGAATTTACTTTTCAAGACCAAAATGCTTCTTCTTTTGTATTTTTAGTACTTTTGAATAGCGTGCTTATCTTAGTTTTGTTACATTTTACGGGGTAATTTATGGGAAAAGTACAAATTTCAACTCTTGATTGGCATTAGTTATCAAAATGTTCACGTTAAAATAACGTGAATAATTTTGTAACTAACTGATAATCAACTAATTATAATGTAAAAAATACATTTTTTCGGTAAATTATAAATTATGTTTAAAATAAAATTGTATTATTTTGATATAATAAATATTTT
>JALONJ010000089.1 GCA_025455045.1 Microscillaceae bacterium
AGCTCCTTGGGCAAGATGGTGCAGCAAAGAAGGCAATGTTTTGAAAACCGGTGCTGAACGAACTTTTGAGCTATCAGCTCAAAATTCCGAACTCTCGAATCAAAATTCCGAGCTTGCCGAGCAACTGGCGAAGGAGCAACAGGAAAAGGCAAAAGAGCAGGAAAGAGTCGAGAAGCTAATGGCTCAATTGGCGGCTTTGGGGTTAAAACCTGATGCTTGATTGCAACAAGTTTAAATTCAACATTATTTCTAAACCAAAAGCCGAACTCACCAGAGTTTAGCCTTTGGTTTTTTTCATAAATGACTCATAGTCAGCTATTTATCTACTCACTCAGGAATCATTGTAAATTGTAAGGCAATGTTTCCGAGTTTGTCATCAGCTTCGGTTTTGGTGAAGAGTAGCTGATTATCAGCTACTTGCACATTGTTAAGGATACCGTCAGCACTTAGCGTAATATTTGCCCCCGATTTTGACCAAGTACCACTACTATTTATCCCATCTTTTTTGATTAGCGTGTAAGCGGTAGCACTCGTAAATCGCAATCGAAATTGCGTATATTCATTGCTAATATCCGCGCTATTGCGTAGTACTTTTTGCACTCGCCAATTGCGGAGGAGTGGGTCGGGTTCGGCGGGGTTGTCGGGTTTGCAAGAAACTAGGGTACTTATAATGCCTATAAGCCAAAAGCATTGAATTAAGATTTTCATTTTTGTAAAGAGTTTTAATATTTAATAATTCTTTTCATTGCTTCACCTTTGGCTGTTTTGATAACTAAATTGTATGTGCCAGCCGATAAATGATTGATATTTAACTTGGCTTCATTATTTTTTAAGTCAATTTTTCCATCTTCAATCAATCTTCCCCTATTATCATAAATTTGAAAGCTAATTTGCTCAAATTCAAAATTTTCAAATTTCAAGCTAAATTCTCCGGTACTTGGGTTAGGGGCAATTTTGATACTTTTGGCTAAAAGGTTATCCTCTAAAGCAGTTGTTGCATCTAATTTATAAACATCTGAAATTGCCGAGCAACCCGCAGTATTGGTTACTTTTACTGTATAATCTCCAAAAACTGTTGCTGTATAAGTTTGACTGGTAGCATTGGGGATAATATTACCGTTTAAATACCACTGGTTGCCTGTAGTTGCACTAGAAACTAATTTCATAGGATTGTCATTATCCTTAGAAATATTTGGTTTTGATATACTGCTTTTGCTAAATGTTATTGTATTAGAAACTAACAGACATCCACCAAAAACGCTTACTAAATTATAAGAACCTGCTTGGTTAGCAAAATACATAAAATCATTTGCTCCACTAATTTCTGAGCCATTAAAACGCCATTGATAGTTAGCTTCTAAAGTGGGATTATTTACACTCAAAAGTAAGCTTTCACCCTCACAAACACTGGTTTGCCCATTAGCCGAACTTATACTAATTGAATTTTGAATGACCTCTACAGATTGTGAGTATGTAGCCGAACAACCATTTTGGTTAATTGCATAAGTAATAGTATGGATACCTACTCCTGCTTGGGTAGGATTAAAAACATTGTTGGCAATACCTTTACCAGAGAAAACTCCGCCTAGCGTAAGGGGTTGTAGCACTATATTGGTTACACCCATACAGTAAGTTGGTAATAAGCCGGTAAAATTAGCATCCGGTTTATTTTGAATGGTAATTGGTGATGAACTTGCGCCTACAATGCTTGGATTACTAGCTTTAATTCTTATTTTATAATCTAGACCGGATTTACCTGAAGGCAATTTGCAATTGATAGTGCCTTTGTTAATACTACTAATTGTACCCAAAATGTAGGGATTATCAAAACTACCTTGGGCATCCGATAATTCGGCTTGAAAAGAATTACCTGAATTAAAACTGCCAATAATTTCGAAGGGTAAATCAAAACTACTTCCCTCACATAATACGGAATTATTTAATATTGGGCGGTTAATGCCTATAGACTCCCCGCCAGTATTGGTTTTGGCAATTACACCAAAATTCTTTACCCAAACCTCATTCTCATCAACCGCAAATAAATCAATGAATCCACCATATTCAGTAAAAAATGATTTCCAATTAGTACCACCATCTGTAGTTTTAGCAAACATTGAATAACCTACCACATAGCCTATTTTTTCATTTAAGAAAAATAACCTACTTTCTGAACCGCTATTGCTAAGTGTCGTTTGGGTAAACCAGGTATTGCCTCCATCTATAGTTTTATGAATACGTCCGTTATATGAATCTGCAATCCAACCTATATTTTCATTCACAAAATATACTGAGTTCAAGCCATTGGGAGTAGCGG
The DNA here is from genome assembly GCA_025455045.1 of Microscillaceae bacterium. Lineage (GTDB taxonomy): Bacteria > Bacteroidota > Bacteroidia > Cytophagales > Microscillaceae > JALONJ01. Next base: position 2,315 of record JALONJ010000089.1, read on the forward strand.
CTGTTACAGGTTGCGTAAACCAAGTGTTGCCCCCATCCGTAGTTTTGAGAATAATACCAAAAAAACCACCTCCTACAGCCCAGCCTATATTTTCATTGACAAATTGAATATCCCAAAGTCGGTAAGGACTGGTATAAACTACATTCCAAGTTTCACCACCATCCGTAGTCTTTGTGATAAGTCCGTTGGTGTTTAATCCTCCACCACTTGTTGTTAAAAAACCAATGCTCTGGTTTACAAAATAACAACTTGTAGGTATTGCACTGGATGGAATATTTGTCTTTTTTTGTGTCCAAGTAATACCTGCATCATTAGTCTTATATATATTTGCTCCACCTTCTGGTATTGCAAAACCAATATTGTTATCTAAAAACTGAATATCATAAATATTAATATTAGTATTACCTTCGGGATTATTGGTAAGCCAAGTTCTACCATCATCTGTGGATTTGCCAATCCTTGAACCAAAACCTGCAAATATTTGCTTGTTTTTGGTAACAAAAATGCTTCTACCTCCGCCAGTACCTCCATTAAAAACAGTTTTCCATATACTTGAAGGAGCATTATTGTTAATCATTGTTGTTATTTCATAAGGCTTAGACTGTAAATAGTCAATAGTTCCGTTTGTTTCTTTATATTCAAAAACGGCAAAGTAATATGAAACGTTCGGGTCTAAATTAGTAATATTTACATTATTTCCTGTCCCCTTATAAACTACTCTAGAAGGATAATTTACATTATCACATTTTTCACAAACTTTGGGGGCATTTTGCCAATTACTATTGGCATTGGCATAAAACTGCCCATCTGCCGGAAATTCGTTGTAAATACTACTATTTGAATAAAAAATTGCATAGTTCTTCTTGGCAATCACTACTCTGCCCGCACCATTGCCATTCGCCCAAGTTAACTTAACAGAGGTAGCAGTAATATCACTCAGTTTGAAGTCTTTGGCTTGAGTGTTAGGTTGGTTCGGGCTGGAGATAATTATTGGAATTGCCTTAACATTATTATTTTCATTTAATTCAGGTATTGAGTTATTATCATCCAAAATTCCCAATATATACCAATTGCCATCCTTAACTATTTGTTGAATAGGTAAATTAGATGTTTGATTAGGTAATGAAGTGCCATTATAAAGATTGCTTATTGCTTTAAATCCTACCCCAATGTCTTCACCAGAATTATATACATTATCTTTAGAAACATAAAAATTTAGATAAGTGCTATGCACTCCATTCATACCCTGAAAACTACCAAAGTTTGCTAAATCATAAGTAATGGTTAATTGTCCTCCTGAATGAATAGTATTTGTGCTTAATTTAAGATTACTAATAGCAAAATCAGGCAAAGCAAAAACTGATTTCACTTTTTGGGTAATCATATTATTAGTTTCATTGCTTTCATTGACCAAGTTATTATGGTCAGTTATGATAAATATATAATGCTCGCCTTCGCCTTGAAAAGTAGGATAGGTAAAAGTTTTATTGATAGTAACCGTACTACTTCCATTAATATCTTTATCAATAAAATGTTCGCCTAATTTATCATCAAATTCGTCTAATATATTATCAACGGAGAAGAAATACCTCACCCAACTTACTTGAGCAGTATTCACACCAAGATTGACTATCTCACAACTGATATTAAAAGGTTGCCCCATTTCCATTGTGTTGTTATTACCAATTATTTGATTCTGTATAATTAAATCCGGCTTTAAATCATTTGCATTCAAAACTCGGATATTTTTGGTGATACTATTTGTGCCACCCCAAGGGCTATTGACACTAAGGGTTACATCATAATTTCCAGCATTGTTGAATATTACATTACTTACACCATCCGAAGTAGCAGAAGAAACATTCGCACCATTAAAAGTCCAATTCCAACTGGATTGATTGGAACCTAAGGAATAAAAATAGGTAGGCTGTCCGCTTACAATTATTTCGGGGTCGGTACCAAAGTTTACCGTAGGAATAATAATTGGGATAATTACACTACCTGTAGCCGGATTGGTTTTCAAATATTTAGTCTGACTACCTGTACCGTTTACTTCATAAATGGCTACATACCAAGGATTTGTATTAGAAGCCAATAAGCCATATATATAGACAGAGTTAGCCCCGCCAAAATAAACCGCTCGCTGAGGCTGAGAACCCACTACTCCGGCTTGGGCATAATCATTAGAAATAGTATAGGCTTGCCCATCTGTGGGGGATTGACTTATAGGCGTGCTACTCACTACCACCAAGCATCGCTCACCGTTTCCTCTCTGCCAAGTAATGCGAGTGCCATTGAGTTCGGTATTACTGAATGTAATATTGCTTGCTTGCGAGGTGGGAGTTGCGGGAGGAGTAGCACAAGTATTGACATTTACTAAAGTTGAGAAGGTTTGTGAACAACCATTTAAAGTTACTTTGGCATAATAATACCCTCCCATATTGCTTGTAATATTGCTAATACTCGGATTTACTTGTGAAGATTGATAGCCATTAGGACCTGACCAAGTTATGCTTGCGCCACTCGGAATTGTTGCTGAAAGTTGTATAGTAGCCCCCGGACAAGTATTTGCATTAGAATTATTAGAAGCTGTGGCAGTAAATGGATTACAATTCCCGACTTTAGGCTTGACAGTAATGGTAAGATAGGCTTCGCCAATCTTGCCATCGGCAGTACCTATTAAGGAGTATAAACTCACGGTGATAGATGCGGTTACGGTAGGTGCCGTAAAACGTACTTGATTGTACTTGGTGGTCAATGATTCCAATTTTCCATCATCTACACTCCAATAAAAGTACATTGGTGAGCCATTGAGTGTAGTATTGGGGTAACCGAAATCTCGAATTTCTCCACTATCCATTGTGGTACTTCCAGTCAAACTGGTAGTTGGGTTTGCGCCACTTGGATTATCTGCTAATTCAAATTTATCGCCAATGATGGTAAATTTATCAATATCTGAAGTACTTTTATTACCAGCATCTCCATTGGCTTTAGCGTCATAGACATTGACAAGTATTTTGGATAATGTAGAGCGATTGACTTGTGAATTTGGGTCAATTGAAAGTGCATTTTCGCTTGTCAAATTTGGGTTAGAACTATTTGTAATAGCATATTCAACAATCCTTACTGCTGTGCCTATAGATTTGCGAACTACAAACGTTTTTTGTACTCTAGCGATATATTCATCAGGAGAGGGTAATGTTTTTGAACCTAGGTGCTTGGGTTGTTTAGAGTTAATCGTAAGCCTAAATACATTTGATACAATTCTACACACATCACCCAAAGTAACGGCATTATCTACCCCAAAATTTCCATTAACGCCACTTCCTATGTATCCATAGTTTCTTAAAGTCTGAATATAAGGGAAAAATGGATGGCACATAGACACATCATTATAGGCATTGCCTGTAATTTCGGCACGAATTCGGAATGGCTGCTCATCACTTCCATTTAGTAGACCTTGATGGCTTAATTCAAGCGCAGCTTTCACTATTATGGTTGCGGCTTCGCCTTTGGTAAGGTTGATATTATTGTTAAGATTTCGGATAAAGCCTCGCCTTAAGCTTTCCCAAACATAATAATACTGCCAAACATTTTTAGTAGGGTCGGATAATCCTTGATAATTAGTAGCATTTAGCGGGTCGAGGAAATAAACTGATTTATTAGCTCTATAAATCTGTGAATCTATTGAAAAAGCTATATCATAACTATTCCCATTTATTACACCAGAAGTAGGCGTATTAATTGTAACTATTTTCATATCAGGATTAGCTGAATGATTTGATACATTCATAACATCAGCATATGAAGGGTTCTCAGGTGTGCCTATACGCACTTTTTTAGCAATACCTCCTGCTTTAATATCATTGGCACTTATTGTGCCTGTGCGATAAAAATAAAACTTTACACTTTTGCTTGTTCCTGCAACTCCACCATAAATAGAAGTATTATCATTGATAAATAGTGGGCGATTGTTATCAATAAAATCTGAAGGGTCAATATAACCATCTGTTTGCATTAGACCGAAAGCACTTGTTACTTGGGCTTGCGTCATACTACTTGTATGCTTTTGCCCGACAGTTGCACCATAATAGCCATTGCCATTATCATTAGGGTAGAGACTGTTTACATTTGCAATTGTGGTGCGAATTTCAAAATGAAGGTGAGGATAAATTATTGCTGTCATACCTCTTGCTATTCTACCAATGGGAGTTCCTCTATTGATACAACTATTAAGTAGCGAAGTAACATTATCTGATAACAAAAACTGGTTGGCATTAGTAGCTAGAGTGCCATTAGTATTATTCAATGAAGTTATATGTGTATAAACACTATAAATACTTGTGTTATTAGGCAATGTATGCTGAATTACAATGGTATATCCACCTGATAAATAACTATCAAAAGCACTGCTAACTCTAACTATTTTTCCATTAGCTATTGCATGTACTATTTCTCCTGCATCATTTGAACCTGTCCCCTTGTTCCAATCTTCTCCAGGATGAATTCCATAAGTGTCGTCAAGATTAAGAAAATTACCAATATCATTAATATTATACCACTTACCTCCAGATGGATTTAATCCCTCTCTCCTTGGATTTGCAATAGGATTATTGGGATAAATAGGGTTTTGTTCAGGATTGATATTTTCTAAGATAGGTGATATATTACCATTATCACAATAACCTCTACTACCAATTGGATAATCAAATCCATCAGTTATTTGTGGTGTACATTGCCCATAAACAGCATCTATTGAAAAACAGCACCACAATAGAATGATGGCAAATAAAAATAATCGGAAAAAATAATTTTTGCAGGTAATATTTAGCATATTTTTATTGTTTTATAAGTTCAAATGAAATATTGAAAGACTTCAATCTTAAAGTATTGGTAATCAGTATTTTGAAGGGGAATTTAGCTCCATCATTTATATAGAGAGGTAGGATATTATTAACCTACCCCCCAATCACCGCCAAAGCACTCGGTACAGTGCGGCTTGTATAGATAGGGGTAGTTACTATGCCATCTGCTTTTTTATAACATAGTTGGGTAGAACCACCTCCATCAAACATAATGGTGCGTAGGCATCCGAAGTCTAAAAGCACCTGTCGGGCATCCGTTTGACGAGCGAGCTTGGAAGCATAGATATAGAGGGTTTCGCATTTACCATCGCCATTTTTATCTCGAATTCCTATGAAAGTACGAGGTTTGTAAATATTTACTCCTTTATCTGCCAAAGTAGGATGTAAACCAACTGCTACTGTGGGGGCAGTGCCTAAAGCAGAAGCTACAGCAGAATAGGCATTAGAGGTATTGGTGTATGTTTCGGTAATATTGGCATAAGTACTATATAATTCGAAGCTACGTTTTTGGTAACTTTCGTTATTTCCATATCCAACACTTATCAAGGTATTGGCTTGTTTTATCGGAAAAGCCATTTGGTCGCGGGTACTACTACATTTATCGCCGGGGTCGCCGAAGAATTGTAAGTTTACAATAGAAAACATTTTAGGGTTACTACCTATAAATTGATTCCAATACGAGAGCGTACTGCCACTATTTTGGTAAACTAGGCGTTTGACAAAACAAGGGGAAGTTTGAGTGGTTGTGGCATTAAGCCCTGTTTGGAGTAGCTTTACTTTGGCTTTTGTCAAGTCAATTTCCTGCACATAGTCAGGCTGTCCACCAGTGTAGTTCTTCTTATAGAGTTTTACTCCGGTAGTTTGCGCCAGCAGGAAGAAGCCAGTTGGAACTCCTACGGCTTTTTCAAATGATGAGTTATTCTCCGTTTCTTCATTTACTAGGGGTGTAGGCTCTTGCCGTTTCTCACAAGCAAGAACTCCTATAACTAAGCACCCAATAACAAATTTTAGGATTAAATTGCTTTTCATAACTTTTATTAATTAGGGTTTAAAAATTGTTTTGTTTTGTTTGTGATTTGATTGCATTTCAATATTTTCATTTTTTCTACAATAACGATTTATCAAATTCTTTATAGAGGGTAACTTTTGATTATCAATTACTTACAATATTTTTATAATAATAAATCATCAACTTACACCGCGAATCCACGCCTAGAGCTTGGCGAAGTGCCTCCTCGTGGCGTTTGACCGTGGCGGGGCTTATCATTGGCTCTAGCCATTGGGCGATTTGTTCGTGGGTGCCGTCGGTCTCGGCAATGAGCTTAAGCACTTCCCACTGCCGAGGGGTAAAATTGGGTTTGTCAGGGAAATTTAAAGTTTGCATAGTATTGCCTTATTTTGCTTTAGCAAGTTTAATGGGTAATTGGCATAAGGTTTCGGCAAATCTTTTCCGCAAATCTTTTTTGCGGGAGTTTTTTCCGCAAATGTTTTAAATGATTGATTGTCAGCTAATTAGCTAATTGAAAGGGTTGATAAATTTTTATTGGCTCTCCGCAAACTTGGGCAAGGTTTGAAGTTTTGCCGAAAGTCAGTAGCTCAAAACCAGCTAGTTGATGGGCTTTTTAGCCCATTTTTGGTTTTTTTAGCCTATCGGATAGCGAAATTTCAAAAAAAAGTATATCTTGCTTTTACAAAACATTAAACCGCCCAGATTTTCTCCAGTATTCAAAAGTTTGGCTAATCTTCAGCAATGGACGATAATTATAAAACTATTACATAAGCTATTGATAATCAACTATTTACCATTATGATTACTTCTGAACAAGCTTGCCTCAATCTGCTTTTGCAGTCATTTGCCACCAAAATCGCCCAAGAATGGCAGAGCAAATACGTCCACTATTTTGGGGAGGTTTATAAAGGATTGGCACATTTGCCCAAAGGAATGAAAACCAAGTTTTTGGAGGCAATTGAGTTTGATATAGTCAAGACCCTCCAAAATCGCAAACTCCATTACACAACTATTGAGAAGTTGCAACCTAGCATCGAGACCATTGAGCGCGTATTGATTCATACCGAAGCAATGGCGGCTTGGGAAGCTACACTCGAGATTCCCCAAGCCCCGAATCAAATATTTTGGCAAATTAAGCCTAATAACATAAAACATAAGGTGCGCCAAGCTCTGGCTTATTATTTAGACTATGAGGGTTGGGAAGATTTTAGGCAACAGCATCAACTAGAGTTGGAGCAAAGCAAAGCCTCAAAATACCCGCTCGTGTGTATTCGGCGCGAAGTCCGCCAAGAACTAGCCCCCCAATGGATTGAGTCGGAGACATCTCACCATTCCAATACCTATCAAATTCCTAGCTCTACTGATACGCCTCGCCAGACTATCATCTATTCCGAAACCCAATGGTTTAAAGCCGAGCCAATTAGCAAGCCATTGATTGACAAAAGATATAACTACTTGATAATCAGTATTTTAATACTTTTGCTTACGGGTTTGGTGGTAATAATTTATCAGACTACTGGACTTAGTACCGCTCTTACCAAAACCTTAGCTCCCAAACCTTACCTCTACACGCCCGCCGAGTGCGCCAAAATCCAATTCAAAATTCTTAAATCGGATATTGGTATGAATCGAGCTTCTTTTAAAATTTATTACGACTTGAGTGGTGCGCCTATGCCCGAAAATTTGCGAATAGCTACCGGAGTGGATTTTGATATGTGGCCTCAGACATTGACCAAAAAAAGTGATACCATTCTCATCCAATGCTATAAGCCCAGTATAGAAATTCAATTAAGGACTGAGTATGGTGAAGGAACCCATCAACAAATTCTAAAGACTATCAAAACCGATGTGCCTACCTTAGATTGGATCGGCTTTGCCCACAGCAATACTTGGGGCTATACCAGCTACTATGCTCAAAATGAATTGGTTACGAAGGGCGTTTTGCATTTTCCGCCGCAAAAGCTCGATAGCCTCAAACGAAAATACTACTATACTGATTTTTACAATCTCCAAGATTTTGGGGTATCAGGCGATGATTGTACGCTGGAAGTCCGCCTCAAAAATGCCCCCAAAGTCGAGGGCGGCACTTGTATGGTTTATGGAGTGATGTTGATTGGTACGGAGAACCAAGCCAATTATCAACTTGCGCCGCAAGGTTGTCTAAGTTGGTTAGAGGTTGGCTTAGCCAATCAAATATTTACGGAAAAATCACCCCATTTTGCCCTTTACCAAGCCGGTGTATTACAAGTTACGGTCAAAAAAGACCTTGGAGCGTTTTCACTTCCCGAAAAACTCACCGAGGAATGGCATACAATGAAAATGCGAATCAAAAATCAAGTGGCTTATTATTATCTCAATGATAAATTAATCGATAAAATACCCTTTGAGGGCAAAATCGGGCGGGTAAAAGGGCTTAAATTACATTCAAAAGGCAGTGCTTGGTTTGATTTTATTCGCTTATTAGACGAAAAAAATCAAGAAATTTATTTTGAGGACTTCGAAGATGCCAGCCGTCCCGCCAAGCCGAGGTTAGGGAAAATTATAACTAATTAATAATCAAGCATTTACAACTAAAATCTTTGCTTAATTTTGCCTGATTCAGTTTTTTTATTTACTTTTGGTTAAAGATTAAAAAAGAAATAGCTACAAAATAAAATAACCCTTTTGATTTGTAAGTAATTGAAAATCAGGTAGTTATATAATTTCTAATGCTACTAAACAATTACATTTCCGCGCAAAGACGCTAAGGCGCAAAGTGCTGATAATCAACAACTTAGTTTCCTTAGTTTCTTAGTGGTCAAAGAAATTTATAGTCGTATTGTAATTTCTCATTCCTAATTGTTAGGAACATGTAAATAATAAGTTGGTCATTTTTTTAGATAAACTATTGCCCGGGTTTGCCTCTGGCTGATAATCAGTGCTTTGAATTAGCACATCAGCACATTTTAAAATCAACACATTACTTAATTCCTAATTCCCCAAAACAATGCTCGCCACCATCACTCCCAATCTTCCAGTCGAGTATGTCGATGAAAACGGCGAAATCATTTACCCCGATTCAGACGGCAAACGTATGTCAGACAATACTTTACAACTTGAGTGGATTATTGCCCTCAAAAACAACCTCGATTTGCTTTTTGCTCACCGCGCCGATGTATTTGTTGCCGGTGATTTGTGGTGGTATCCCGTGCAAGGCAATCCCTTGATTAGAGTTGCCCCCGATGCCTTGGTCGCTTTGGGTCGCCCCAAGGGTCATCGTGGCTCGTACAAGCAGTGGCAAGAAGGCAATATGGCTCCCCAAGTAGTTTTTGAGATTCTTTCGCCCGGCAATACCGCCCAAGAAATGAACCGCAAATGGCATTTTTATCAAAACTATGGCGTAGAAGAATATTATTTGTATGACCCTAATGACAATCATTTGCAAGTTTGGATTCGGCAACATAATCAATTGATGCCCCAAGTTATTTTTCCTGATTGGACAAGCCCCTTGTTGGGAATCCGTTTCGTTTTGCAAGCCGATACGCTCAAAATTTACTTCCCCGATGGGCAGGCTTTTTTGAGTTATGTAGAGCAAGTTCAAGCCAAAGAGAGAGAACGTAAAGCCAAAGAAGAAGAACGTAAAGCCAAAGAAGAAGAACGTAAAGCCAAAGAAGAAGAACGTAAAGCCAAAGAAGAAGAACGTAAAGCCAAAGAAATCGCTTTGCAACAATTGGCTTATGAGCAAAAAGCCCGCGTCGAAGCCCAAGAAGAAGAAACGCTTGCCCTTGCCGAAAAAGAAGTCGAAATCAATCGACTCAAAGACTTGCTCAAACAATTGGGCATCAATCAATAACTGCCATACATTGGGTGCATTTCAAATTTACCACCTTATATCCTCTCCTTCGGAGAGGGTTGGGGTGAGGCAATAGAAATACGTAAGTTTGAAATGCGCCCCATACATTCATATTGCTATTTACTTTTAAGTATGATAAATCTCCTCGAGACAAGCAAATCTTATGCTTTGGCGTGTCATCAAGACACCCATCATTTGTACGACAATCAGCCTTATCAAGTCCATTTGGAAATGGTAGAGGCAGTTGCCTTGAATTTTATTCATTTGATTCCTGAAGCCGACCGCGAAGTAGTGCTGGCGGGGTGCTGGGTACACGATGTAATTGAAGATTGCCGTCAGACTTACAACGATGTCAAAACCGCCACTTCCGAAGCAATAGCCGAGCTGGCTTATGCCCTCACCAACGAAAAAGGGAAAAATCGAGCAGAACGCGCCAATGACAAATACTATCAAGGCATCCGCGAAACGCCTTATGCCATCTTCGTCAAACTCTGCGACCGCATTGCCAATGTGCAGTATTCGCAACAAAAAAACTCAAGAATGGTCGCCGTGTATCAGCAGGAAAATGCCAATTTTTGCCAAAAAATGTATGCCGCCCAATATTTGGAAATGTTTATTTATTTGGAAAAATCTTTGAATATTGGTTGTTGAATAGCATAATAGTGAAGCCCTAAGCCCGAAAGGCAATCTCTTTGAACTAAGAAAGACCGTTTTATGAACAAGCGTAAGTGATTGCCATTTTACAACCAAAATGACACAAACATATAGTTTGTTGCAAATTGATAATCAATTGACCGTATCCGACTTTGGAGGGTTATCAATTAGTTACGATACTCAATGGCTTAATGGCATTGCCCTTTAGGAACTAAAATACTAACTTCAAATACAATGATTTAAAAAAAACCTAATTCTTTGCCAGTTTTAAGCCTTTGCCTGTCCGCCCAAAGCGGAGGCAAGTTTGCGCCAAAAAGTCGGAAGAAGCAAAAAAACCTAATTCCCTGCCAGTTTTTTTTGATATTCTCGCCGCCAAGCATAGTAGCCCCAAATTGCCAATCCCAATAGAATAAAATACAAAAACGAGTATAAATAATTGGCAGTATAATAATAAACCCCCACATTGAGCAAATTGACAAAAATCCAGACCAGCCAATTTTCTAGGTATTTGCGTGCCATCATCCATTGCGCAAGGAGGCTGAGACTAGTCGTGATGGCATTCAAATAAGGCAATACTCCTTTGAGGCTTTGCAACAACCAACCCAACATAGGCGCGCAAACTAAGAAAATGATGAGTAAAATAATTGTTAACTGCTTGGTTATCAAGGATATAGCAATTGGGTCTTGAGCTTTGCCGCCATAGAGCCATTCGTAGCCACCATAAATACTGATAGCAATAAACACAATTTGCAAGCCCAAATCGCCCAACAATCGGGCATCATAAAATACCTTGATGGAAAATCCGGCGGCAACAATGGCAAAAAACCAGCCCCAAACATTTTCGCGGGTATTGAGCCATACACATATCAAAGTGGTGATAAACCCCCAAAATTCGTAAGGATTATTTTGAAAATACGTAGTAAGGGCTTGCATTGGGGGCGATGAAAGGGTGAAATAGTAAAATGGTAAGGGGTGCATTTCAAATTTATCACCTTATATCCTCTCCTTCGGAGAGGGTTAGAGTGAGGCAATAGAAACGCGTAAATTTGAAATGCACCCAATGGTAAGATAGAGAGGTGGTTTTATAAATGTATCCAAACAATTTACAGAATATTCTCCATACAAAACTTTGATTAGCTATGTTACCTCCTGATTATCAGGCATTTAGCGTAGGCAAAATTTCTTAAAAACTTTCAGGAAAATTGTAACGCAGGCTGTCTAGCCTACCCGCGTAAATGAGTTGAGGCTTAGCATAAAGCCAGAACTTTCTCAAAATGGGCAAAGAGCCAAAGTTACAATGTAAGCAATTGATTATCAACTAATTAGCTGTCTTCAACTTTGAATGTTAAGCGTTTTTTATTTAACAATGGTTAATTTTTTGATTCGGACGGTAGGACCCGGACAAGTAGTTTTGTGGCAATTGAGACAGTCATTGACCATCAGGTTAAAACTGGCAATTTTGTCATCGGCAGTATAAACTTTGTCAAGACTGGTCAAAAAATTGCTTGCCATTGCCTCAAAAGCCTTGGTTTTGGTACCGGCATCGGTTGGATTCGCCGAATGGATTTTGGCAAATTTGGCACGAAAATCATCAAAATTCTTACCATTCAGAATAGCTTCGCGGATTTTGTTGGCATCAACGTCCATTTCGCGCATCAAGATTGCCAATTCACTGTCTTGATTAGGGTAGCGTTCGGGTTCGGCAGTACTAACGGTTTCGGATACGGCACTCACAGTACTTAGAGGTTGGCGCGTACAATTATAAAATATGGTACTGATAAATAATATCAAAGTAAACCACAACCGGCGATTATTTTTCATTGCTTTAAAATTTAGTTTTTTGGCTAAAATAATAATTAAAAATGAAATTGAAATACATTTTTTATAAATACCTGATAATCAGGTAGTTATAAAATATTCAAAGTTCTTTGCATTTTTCGAGATAATTGTAAAGCAGGCTGTCTAGCCTGCCCGCGTAAATGAGTTGAGGCTTAGAATAAAGCTAGAATTTCCTGAAAAATGTAAAGATTCAAAATTTGCTTGTGCAAATTCTAAAAACCTAAAAATTAGTTTAAAATTTTTGCAGTGGTAATTGCTAAAAACTACCCGACATAACCCCTACAAAAGTTGGTTCTTCACCACTTTTCAGGAATGAGAATTTTTTTTCTGAAATTTATCAATTTCAGTGATTCTGAGCGAAGCGAAGAATCTGAAACTCTTGATA
>JALONJ010000090.1 GCA_025455045.1 Microscillaceae bacterium
AAACGCCCAATTGGTAAAGTCTTTAAGATTAAATTTTCTTTGTAAAATATTGATAATCAAGTATTTATATTGTGTTTTAGAGTTTTACAGAGTTTCCAATGTTTAAAAAAATAATTTTGTAGGCAATCAGAAATAAAACTCATAACTCATTGATAATGAATGAATTAAGCCTAAAATTAGATTCTTTACCCATATTCAGGAAATTCTAACTTTATTCTAAGCCTAAAATCATTTTCTCAGGCAGGCTAGGCAGCCTGCGTTACATTTTTTCTGAAAAGTGGTGGAGAACCTAAAATTAAAAATGAATTTGCTTTCTTAGATGATAAAAAGCGGCAATTCTACTCATATCAAAAAAAATAAAAGCATTATCGCTATGAGTAACTTAGTCGGCTATGTTTTTTTATAAGTATCTGTAAATCAATCATTTACAAAATATATTCTTAAAAACCTTAGGACTGGGTGCATTTCAAATTTACGCATTTCTTTTGCCTCACCCTGCCCTCTCCGAAGGAGAGGGTGATAGGTAGTAAATTTGAAATGCACCCTTAAGACTTGATTTTTTGGACAAAATTGGCAATATCCACTGGCAAATCTTGGCTGTTTTGCAACATTTTGATAAAAGCACTGCCAATAATCGCCCCACGTGCGTGCGTACAAGCCTGCCGAAAACTAGCCTTATCCGAAATACCAAACCCTATCAAAAACGGATTTTTGAGATTTAGAGCCTGCAAACGGGCAAAGTAAGCGGTCTGACTAGCCGATATTGCGCTGGTTTTGCCGGTGGTGCTGGAGGTTGATACAGCATAAATAAAGCCTTCGCTTACCTCGTCAATCATTCGAATCCGCGATTCGGGCGTTTGAGGAGTAATCAAAAAGACATTGGAGAGGTTGTGCGCGTCCCAAAGCGATTTATAATCAGACAAATATTCGTTGAGCGGTAGGTCGGGCAAAATAAATCCATCAATGCCGACTTGCGCCGCCGTTTGGCAAAAACGCTCCATTCCAAATTGCAAAACCGGATTCAAATAACCCATCAATAGCACCGGAATCTTGATTTTTTGGCGAAAATTGGCAATTTGTTCAAACATTTTGGCAATGGTCATTCCATTTTCGAGGGCTTGTTGGTTGCTCATTTGGATTACCTCACCATCGGCAATGGGGTCTGAAAAAGGCATACCTATCTCAATAATGTCTGCCCCACTTTGCTCCAAAGCCTCGAGTATGCGTTGGGTATCGCGCAATTGCGGAAAACCGGCAGTAAAATAAATGGTCAGAATATTTTGTTGGGAAGTTTGAAATAATTTGGTTAGGCGATTTTGAATCATCAGTATTCGAGATGTTGTTATAAAGTATTGATTTTCAGTTATTTACAAAATAATATGCGCGATAAGCCAACAAAATTAGGCGAAAATATTTTGCTTGTTGCGTAAATGAGGCAAAACTTCGTCAAAATTGGCTAAAAATTGCTTGCATCTTGTAAAAAGTGAATATTTTGACCCCAATCCTCAACAGCTTCAAAAACTCAAAGCCTGCGCCAAGTCATCTGCCATTTGCCGGAAACGATGATTTATTTTTTGGATAAACTCCTCATTATCAATCAGTTCTAGTACTTCGCCTTCGCCACTGATGTCCATTTCGCGGATTTTGTAGGTTTGTTCCAAATCATCTTTCTCAAATTTGAGAATATATTTTTGATTCCACCAATACAAAGTAATGCCTAAATGTGGGTGCGAAATTTGTTTTAATACTTTCATTATTGAGATTTTTGTTGAATTTTTGGGTGAAATTACGTTGATTGGCAACAAAATTAACGTTTTTTAACGTTAAATTGGCAAAATATCGCCTTTGGCAAGCAACGGTTTGAGCGTTTTTTTGGACTTATCAATTAAAATAAAAGCCATCAATGAAAAAATGTAACTATTTGATTATCAATCAGTTGCTTGATTTTGACAATTGATTTTTTACAAATATAAGCTGAAAAAAATTACCCAATTCAATAAATATTACTCTATGTCAATGAAAATTAAATTAAGTGCATTGTTTGTCTTGGTTAGCCTGCAATTGCTGGCACAAACCCCGACTTTTCCCAAACGCAATTTAGTCAAAATGAACTTGATAAGTCCGGTTATCAGTAGTTTATCCTTTGGTTATGAGCGAGTTATGAATGATATTACCACCATACAAGTCAGTCTATTTTATTTTAATCGCACCCGCGAAAGTGCCTCGCTTACCAGTGGTTTTGGCATCACGCCCGAAGTGCGTTTGTATTTATCTGACCGCAAAACCTCGCCCGCCGGTTTTTTTGTTGCCCCTTATGTTACTTATCAAAATGTGGGTGTGCGCGATTTTGTGTTTATCAATTCACAAACTAGCCAAACCACTGAGCAAACTAGCCGCCTCCGAATGTATGGCGTAGGTATCATCATTGGCGGGCAGTGGATATTCAAAGACATCGTTTCTTTGGATATATGGGGTGGACCGGGCTATTTTGGCGGTAGTTTGAAAGATGACAACTTGGATATTGAGCCGCCGTTTCCTTTTCGTACTCAAGCCGGTTTTGGCGGGCGATTGGGCTGTACTTTAGGATTCATCTTTTAAGGAAGTATTTTTCATAACTAATCGACCAGCTTTGGAGGATTATCAATTAATTATAGCAAGTGCTTGCACTGTATTGGTTTATATTATATTTTACATAATTAATTCATTATCAGCACATTAACAAATTAGCACATTAACTTATTTAAAATATTCGCATTAATTTATCTTCTTCGTTTCTTGATTCTTGCCAAGACTGCGGCAATGACCGCCTCAGTTTGGTCTTGCATAAGATTATGCCCACAATCGAGGCTAAGTTCTTGATAATCAGCCTTTAACCACTCTTTTTGCTGGGGGATAATCGCCGGATTCAGAACCCCATCTTGCTTGCCCCAAACAAATAGAGTAGGCACAAATATGGGTTTTTCGTAGGTTTTTTGTCGCACAAATTGCTCAATATCCATAGCTCTATACCAATTGACCGCCGCCGTAAATGCTCCCGAATCAGCAAAAATGCGGGTGTATTCTGCCAAATGCGCCGCCGGTAAGCGCGCCAGCATTTTTTTGAGTCCGGCTTGATTATTTGTCAAAAACATTTTTTCGGGTAGCTCAGGAGTTTGCATCAAGGTAAAATACGCACTTCTTTTTTGTTGTTCGGGGTCTTGTTTTACATTTTTAAAAAACACGCCCAAATGCGGAATCGACAAAGCCGACCACGTGCGTACCCTCTGCGGATAACGTATGGTTGTGAGCCAGCCTACGACCGCCCCCCAATCGTGTCCGACCAGATGAAATTTTTTGAAACCCAAAGCATCGGCAACGGCTATTACATCTTCCGAAAGGGTATCTAATTGATAATCAGCCACTTGGCTAGGACGTGCGCCCGGACTGTAACCACGCTGGTCAAATGCCACCACCCGATAACCGGCTTGGGCGCATTGGTGGAGCATAGTTTCCCACATCATAGAGGATTCGGGAAAACCGTGCAACAAAATAATATTTGCCCCGTGGTTGGCAAACCCCGCAACTCTTATCCTAAATTCAAAATCTTTGATAGGGAGGCGGTACTCGCCCGTCGGGGCTTGTGCCTTAAAAATCGGGAGGTTTTTGACCCACGCTGTATGACTGATGAGGCTATCGGGTTGGGCAAATCCCAAGGAAATTGTGAAGAAAAATACCCCTAAAAATCTAAAAAATAATCTCGGCATCATAAAATAAGTGATTTGAATTGCCAACTGTAAATGTAAGTATTTTGACAATTCTAAACCACTCGCAAACCGTTTAAAGTTCTTATTTTCAATAGTTCAGACAGTTTCTAGTTCCGAGTTATTTACTAAGTATCTGACCGCGTCTCGCCTCTGGCGGATAATCAGCTAGTAACATAAAACGTGTAAAGTATTATAACTCGTTGATTATCAATGAATTATAAAAATTATACCACAGCCTAGACAGGCTGTGGTACATTCTATTGGTCAAAATTCAAAGATTATCAATTACTTACAAAAAATGCCCGAAGTATTGATTTTAGGTTTAAATATTATCTTCTGCCAAGACTTTAATCACCGCTCCATTCAAGTTTTCATTGACCGGAATTTGACAAGCCAAACGACTGGTATCGGTAAGGTTGGGAATTGTATCCAGCATATCCAGCTCTTGATCTTGAGCTTCGGCTAGATTTTCGTAACCTGCCAAAACTTGCACGTGGCAGGTAGCACACAAAGCCATACCGCCACAAGTAGCCAAGATGGGGTAGCCTTCGCCTTTCAAAACCTCCATTAGTTTCAGGCTCATATCGGTTGGTAGTTCCATTACGACCGATTCCTCATTTTTATCAATGACGGTAATTGAAATATCCATTTAATTATTTGTTGATGTGTTGATTGAGAGATTTATTGATTTAAAATTTTGTAATTAATTGATAACCAATGGCTTATAAAAGTTGTACCACAGCCTGTCTAGGCTGTGCCTATCACAGCCTAAACAGGCTGTGGTACATTCCATTTGTCAAAAGTCAAAGATAATCAAACACTTGTATTTAGTCCAAGATATTCTCACTTCTCACTCCTCAATTCTATTTTTAAAAAGCATTTACGCCATTGACAGTCGTGTATTTAAAACTCAGTTTTTGATTGGGATATACATATTTGAAAGCACTTTGCGCCATCAGAGCCGCTTCGTGGAAGCCACTCAAAATCAATTTCAATTTACCCGGATAAGTGTTGATGTCGCCAATAGCAAAAATCCCTTCCACATTGGTAGAATAATCTTCGGTATTGACCTCAATGGCATTTTTGTCAATCTGCAAGCCCCAATCGGCAATGGGTCCGAGCTTGGGAGTAAGCCCAAATAAAGGGATAAAAAAGTCGGCAGGAATGGCGGTTTCGGCTTTGCTTTTGTCCAAAACCACTACTTCATTGAGTTTGCCGTTGCCATTCAATTTGCTAATATTAGAACTTAAAATCAAGTTGATTTTGCCTTTTTGTGCCAATTCAAAGACTTTTTCAGCCGAGTCGGGCGCACCCCTAAAAGTTTCGTTTCTATGTATCAAAGACACTTTTTCGGCAATTTCGGCTAGGTAAATTGTCCAATCCAAAGCCGAGTCGCCGCCTCCGGCAATCACTACTTTTTTGTTGCGAAAGTTTTCGGGGTTTTTGACCATATAGGCTACGCCTTTGCCCTCAAATTGGGTTAAGTTTTCCAATTCAGGTTTGCGAGGTTCAAAACAGCCCAAACCTCCGGCAATCACTACTACTTTTGCTGAGATGTCGGTTCCGTCCGAAGTTCGTAATTGAAACCCACCTTCAGGCAGTTTTTCCAAGCTATCTACGCGCTCACCCAAGGTAAAACTCGGATTAAACGGCTCAATTTGTTTCATTAAATTTTTGACCAAATCGCCCGCCAAAATTTCGGGGTAGCCCGGAATATCATAAATCGGTTTGTGGGGATAAACCTCCGACAATTGCCCCCCAACTTGGGGCAGCGCATCGACCAAATGGCAACGCATTTTGAGCAATCCGGCTTCAAAAACGGCAAACAAGCCCACCGGACCCGCGCCTATGATACAAATATCAGTTTGAATGTTTTTCATTGGAAATATGATTAGAGATTGTAAGTGTTTGATTATCAGTTAGTTATTATCTTGTCATTCCGAACAAAGCGAGGAATATTAGTGGTTCTCTACTGAAAGTTAAGATTCCTCGCTTTGCTCGGAATGATAATTTAACTATGCTTCAAAATTAATAAACTAAAAATAAATATACAAATAATTAGTGTACTAATGATTTGTTAAAAAAATAACGCGTTTTTAGCTCAAATTGTTATAAATAGTTTCCAAAACTTTTTTGAATTGCTCAAAATCAGTTTTGGTAAGATTTTCCCAAGCCTTTTGGCGAATAAGGTCAATTTTAGGGTTGAGTTCTTGGATTTTGGCGTGTCCGGCTTCGGTCAGATGCACGTTGAATTTGCGGCGGTCTTGGCTGTCTATTTTACGCTCCGTTAAGCCTTTTTCGCACAATAAATCAATGATTCGAGTAAGGGTAGGCGTATCTTTGAAAGTAATGTCGGCGAGTTCGCTTTGGCTTAGGCTTTCGGTTTCGTTGAGTTTTTTCAAAATGAGCCATTGATCGACCGTAATGCCAAAGTTTTGGGCTTTGAACTGTTGCTGGGCATATTGTTTGACTCGCCGCGAGGTGCGGTCGAGGAGAAAGGAATAATGATTGAAATAGGGTTCGTCCATAAATTCGATTTGAGATTTTTAATATCGTAAAAAAAGCCAAGCAAAACTACTCACTATTTTGCAAAATTTACAAGTAAATATTGTAATTACTTGATAATCAATGGTCTATAAGAATGAAAAAAATCATCAAAAAACTTTGCCTAAGTGAAGGTTTGGTAAGAATGGGCTAATGGCTAAAAATGGAAGAATCTAAAAGCTATTTTGGCGAATAAGCGGATAAATTATTGACTAATTGGGTTCAAATACCCCAAAAACTTCGCATAAAACTTCCCTTGCTTCAATACTTCAGGATTGCCCAAGAGAATCAACTGCTCGCGGGCGCGACTTTGATAATTGATTCGGATTTTACAGAGCATATATAGCTGATTATCAATTAATTAAAAATTTATTTTAGCAACAAAAATAAAACTATTGGCTTATTTCTTTAGAAATTTGGGGCAGTTTTACATCTTTGATTAATTCATTTACTTGCTCAATTTTCTTCTGAAAAACGGGCTTTTGGTCATATTGATTAAGGTCTTTATCAATAATAGGGCTTGTTTTTTTAGTTTTTTTCATAAAATTTAAATTTTCTTTTTAGCAAAAAATATTTTGATAGCCAAAAAACGCAAAAATATTTCCTTATAATTTATTGATTTTCAAATAGTTATAAATTCGTTTGTTTTATCTGATTCACCATAATTATTTATAACACATTTTCTAAACTTTTTTTGGTAGCTAAGGGTAGGTTGGACTTTTGAATTGTTTCCCGATATTTTATTTTAATTAAATCAATTTCGTATTTGATTTGATACCGCAACCAAAAATCAGCATTTATTTGGAAGGCTTTTTCTAAACCTAGAGCTATTTCGGGACTAATCGGGGTT
The DNA here is from genome assembly GCA_025455045.1 of Microscillaceae bacterium. Lineage (GTDB taxonomy): Bacteria > Bacteroidota > Bacteroidia > Cytophagales > Microscillaceae > JALONJ01. Next base: position 7,138 of record JALONJ010000090.1, read on the forward strand.
GTACCATTCAGCAGACTTTCTACTGTATCTAGCTCTAAATCAGATAGTTCGGCTAATTGTTGACTGTTTAAATTCCGGGCATCCATTTCATCACCTATCAGTTCACTGACCGGAAAAACCTCGGCGGGAGTTAAATCGTTGGCTACTATTTTATTCATAATGTTTTGAGATTTCACTAATTATAATTTCCTCGATAACAATTTCATCTTCAACAATTTCATTCATTTGTAATAGTAATCGGAATTGTTGATTTAGGCGGATTGAATAATACTCTTGTAAGTCCCCTTTCAATTTCTCGAAGTTTAATCCGGCAAATTGTCTCAGTTCGGCGGTAGATTGAGCATTTATCAAAATTAAGACTTTTTTCCGAAATTGTTTGATAATTTCTGGGGCAAACTTTTGTTTACCTTTGAGTTCCTCCAAAGGAGTGGTATAAAGAGTGGCTAGGTCTTTATTTTTAAATATAATTCGCATTTTAGATAAAAATTATTGACTAATTCGGTTCAAATACCCCAAAAACCTTTCATAAAACTTGCCTTGCTTCAATACTTCAGGATTGCCCAAGAGAATCAACTGCTCGCGGGCGCGCGAGAGGGCAACATTGAGTTTTTTATCCACGGTCATCGTGCCATTGAAGGCTTGCAGATTTTTCATTTGCGCGGGGTGATTGACTGCCATCGAGATAAGGATAATATCGCGCTCCGAGCCTTGATAGCGTTCTACGGTATCAATCGAGACCAATTGGCGCAATTCATCATCTAGGCGGTGATAAATTTCGGCAATTTGCGCCCGATAAGGCGTAATCACGCCTACCGAATCGGCGGTAAACTTGCCTTGGGCTTGCAATACGCGGCGAATGGTTTGCAATAATTCTACTACTTTTTCGGCTTCTTGGCGATTAAATTTAAGGTTTTCTTCCCTTTCGGTGGGGATAAAAATCACCCGCTTACTGGACAATAATTTTTCTATAACTTCCTCATTATCAGCATTATACAAATCTAAAGGTTTTTGCTGATTGGGCGAGCCGATTTGCAAAGTTTTGTAAAATTCTTGGCTGATAAATCCGGCTATGTCTTGGTGGGTGCGGTATTGGGTGTTGAGCATTGCATAACAATCGTTCCAACCTTTAGTTTGGGCATTTAACAACAATCTCTCAAAAACCGAAATACTTAAGTCCTTGATTCCCAATTGATTGAGTGTCGTATTTTGGGTTTGGCAATACGTAATTGGTTGGGTAACTACGGCAGGTAATTGTTTTTCATCGCCAATCAAAATAAATCGGCGGAATTTGGGCAAAATTCCGCACAAAGCCGGCTCCAGCAGTTGCGAAGCCTCATCAACAATCAGGGTATCATAATTTTTGATTAGATTAAAATGCTGATAAAAAGAAGCCACCGTCGAGACAAACACTCGATTTTTTGCCAGCTTTGCTTTCAGTTTCACCAAGTCGCTTTCACTGCGGAGGCTTTTGTCCCAAAACTCACTTTCTTCGCCAAAACTCCCCAAACGAATAAAATTGCCCCCACAAACCGAGTCAATTTTTTGGCAAATTTCATCGGTAGCCCGGTTGGTAAATGCCAACAAAACAATGGTTTCTTGGGTTTGATTATACAAATAATCCACCATTGTCCGCAACATTTTGGAGGTTTTGCCGGTGCCGGGCGGACCTTGCAAAAGAAAATAATCTTGCGCGGAAAGGGCTTGGTGGAGGATTTCAACTTGTTCCACAGAGAGCCTCCCCCCCGCCCCCTCCGAAGGAGAGGGAGTAAGCCTCACCCCCGACCCCTCTCCAAAGGAGAGGGGAGAAAAAACTCCCCCTCCTTCGGAGGGGGCTGGGGGGCTGAATTTCGGCTTTTCAAGCCCCAAAATCAAATCTTTTTTCTCTCTTGTTACCCCCAAAAAATCCGCCAAAGAAGCCATTTGGTGTTGGTAAGAGTTTTCCATCAAGCTGGGTTCAATTGCCCAAAAAGGATATTGGCGAAAAAACTCATCATCGACGGCTTTGTGCCAAATTCTGATTTTTACTTGCTGGGGATTGACCGAAACCACATTGCCTTTTAGCAATTGAAACTGTTGGGGAGTCAAGTCTTCTTCGTTTTCGGCGGGATAAATCACAATAATATCGCCTTCGCGGAAAGCCGTTACTTGTTCCTGATTAGCAGGGCGTTGGAAAATAATTTCCGATTTTTTGGGATTAATTTCTTGAATTTTTAATTGACTCAATAGACTAAAGTTGTCCAATTTTTCGGTTTTTGAGTTGCGCCAAAGGCTGGCAAAACCTTGGTTGGGTTCATTGCCCGACACACCCCCAACTTTGGCAACCAGCATCTCGCGCACCACCAAGCCCATAAATTCGGCAAAATAAACTTTATCAACCTCCGAGGCATTGCGCCATTTGCGGGCAAAATCGCTCAGTTCGTCTTGTTTGTAATTGGGCAAATTGACCGAATTGAGCCTTTGAATAAATGTATCATAAAATTTGGCATCGCCTTGCGCCACCTGCCAGTCGATATACACCATACAATTGCGCAACCACATTGCCTCTTGAGCTTCAAAATTGAGCTTGCCACAGTCGCGCAGAGGCGTAGCACTGTCGCGCGAGTACAAAATGGCACTTACGCCTTGTCTTTGTTGGAAAGTGCTGTCTAAGAGCAAGTTATAGCAGGCAACTTGCAACAAATGCTCGGTTTTGGCACTCTGAAATTGGGGATTGGAATAGCTCGTACTTTTTAATTCAATTACATCTTTGCGGAGTTGTTGGGCTTCGTATTCTACCAACATATCAATTCGTCCTTGCAGTCCGTATTTGCCCGAAATAAAACTAGGTTCGGTAATGATGCGTTGGTCGGCGTAGTTTTTCATCACCTCTGCCAAAGTCTCAAATTGCGGTTTTAATTGAAAATACATTGCTTCGACTTGTTCGGCTTTCAAGTCCAATAAGACAGCTTCCGATTGTTTTTCGCGGAAAACCCGCCAAAAAACCGCATTGTAATCAAACTCGCCGGTCTCGAGCAAGTCATCGAGCATTGTATTGATAAGATTGCCCGAAAAAGTAAATTCATTGCCTTCAAAAAACCGCAATTTGTTCAACAAGTACAAATAAGGCGATTTGATGCCACTGACCGAGCAATTGGCAATCGCCGTAGCGTCCACCAAATAGTCGGGCGAAGCCACCAACAAAGTTTCGCGGGTCGAAGCAAAGAAATTATCGCTAACTCGCTCTAAATCAGTGAGATAAATAGTTTGATAAGGGCGAATCAAAGTGGCTACGTGCTTGCTCAGTTCATATTTGCGAAACAACTCGCCGGTTTGGGCTTTGTGGTAGTGTATGTCGGTGATGGTGATTTGGATTGTCCCAAAATCTTCGGTATCGCAAGTCAGCAAAATCTGCCCTTCGCCTTGAGCATTGCTTTCGGCTTGCCCTTTGCGGAGAATAGTGGCGTACAAAGCCGCCAATTTGTCTTGCGGTTTTTCTTTGAATGAAAGGCTAATGGATTGATTATCAACAAATTGCGATTTTAATTTGTCAGGAATAGCCTGCTCCGAAAAATAAGCCACCAACTCGCTCAAAATCCGCAAACTTGCCCAAAACTGTCCTTCGGTAGCTCCAAAATTGCGATTGACAATGCAACGTTTTAATAATCTTCTTAAAGATTGCAATTCATCGGCTTGAGTTTCGGACAAGCCATAGGCTTGCCCAATAAAATTGATTTTGGCAAACCAACCCGTAAAAATTTGCTTTTCGCGGGCTTCGGTCAGGGTATTAATCAAGCCCAAAAAATGCGGATTCAATTGCCTTAGCCTATCGGCATAAGTGCCTGATTGACTGTGGGTAATAGCAAAAAATGTATCGTAATAATATTGACTTTCGAGGGGATTGAGCAGGGCGATTTTTTGACTCATTGATTTTAAATTATTGGGCAATTGAGCAAAAATAAGTAATTTTTGAGTAAGATAAAGAAAATTTTTGGACTTGCGGAGGCACTTGGTTTTATCCAGCCTAGTCCGCTTTGCGCGAGGGCTGCCCAAACTCGGCAAGTTGGTCGATGCTCGGGTTTTGATTTTTTTTATAAATGACTGATTATCAATGACTTACAAAAACCCGCTTACCGCTAGGCAAATCAAGCAAGGTTGGTTGTGATAAAAAAACATTTTTGTTGTATCTTTATGCCCCTGAAAGCTTGAGAAATCTAAACCTTTGATAGTATGGATATTCGTACCCATCTTCTAAAACTAGGCTTGGCGGCTTGCCTCCTAATGGCGGGCTACCCACTACTTGCCCAAAACAGTACAACCATTACCCAAAAAGGAATGGCGCGCCTCCAAAACTCCGGCAAAAAACCCCTAGCCGGCGTACAAATCTTGTTTTCGGGCGCAAAAGCCACTGAATCGGATGTAGCAGGGCAATTTCGTTTGGTTTTTTCGGGGAAAAGCAAGGGTTCAACCACAATTATGGAAAGAATTTATAAAGAAGGTTATGAATTGGTGAATCAAAAAGAACTTCTGTCTGTTACCTTGACCAATAATGAGGTATTTGAACAAGATATAATTCTTGCCCTCAAAGGAACGCTTGTGGCAATGCGCGCTAGATATTTTGAAATTTCTGATTCAGCCTTAAACGCTTCTTTACATAGAAAAACTCAAGAATTACAACAAGCTCTAGTCAGAAAAACAATTAGTGAACAAAAGTTTAGGGAAGAATTAAAAGTATTAAATGAGAAATATGAGAATTTATTAAAGCAAGCAAGTGAATTGGCTGATAAATATGCTCGCACTAATCTGGATGATGTTGACCCTATTCGTAAAGAGGCTATTGAACTTTTTAAGGCTGGAAAAATCCACGAGGCAATTCAAAAATATGAAACTATCAATGCTATTGAAAGGATAGAAAAACGAATAGAGAAAGACAAAGAGAATAAGAAAGGTTTGGCTGAAGACCTCAATACATTAGAAGAACAAACAAATTTATATGTTTTTGAAGGACAATTGGAAAAAGCCGAAGCCCTCTATGATCAATTGTATAGATTGGATAGTGCAAATATTGAGATTCTATGGAAAGTGTCAGATTTTTATCTAAAAAATTGGAAGTTTAAGAAAGCTCATATTTTATTAGATAATATTATTAGTCATAATCAAATAAATGATGAACTCAAAGCAACTGCTTTTGTAGAAAAAGGTATGATTTTAAAAAAAGAAGGAAATTTGAAGGAGTCTTTACTTTTTTATGAAAAAGCACTAAAATTATTTCAAACATTACATAATAAGTCAAAAAAGCAAGAATTTAGCTATGATATGAGCATATGTTATGAGCGTATTGGTGATATTTATTTAGATTTAAATAATCTCATTGAAGCTAAAAAAAAATTTGAAATATCAACTCAATTAATGGACAGTCTTGTTAATATTGCAGATGTTTCACCTTTTTATTTATTTGGATTTTGCTTTTCAAAACGTAAACTAGGAAGATTTTATTTAGAAATTGATGAAAATGACAATGCGTTGGGATGTTTTGAAACTTCAAATAAATTTTTAAAAATTTTATTAAAATATTTTCCTAACAATCTTGAAATAAATGAGGGGTTAGCATCAACATATCGTTTTTTAGGATTGGTAAGTGAAAAGTTAAGCAATTTAGAAAAATCAAAAGAGTATTTTAGAAACAGTATATTTATATATGAGGATTTGATCAAAAAAAACTATATAACATCGACATACCTATTACTTTAAGCTCTGTTTATCAGAATTATGGTCATATTCTAAACACTATTGATAATTTGGATTCAGCCTCATACTATGTCAATCAAAGTATAAAATTATTGAAAGATATTATTAACAAATACCCAGAAAATAAAGAAGATAAAATAGGTTTAGCATATTCTTATTCGAGTTTAGGAGATATAAAAATTAAACAAGCAAACTTTCAAGAAGCTATTAATTGTTATAAAGATCAAAATATAATTTTAAATGAATTATATAAAAATAATTCTTTTAATACTCCCGTTAAGAAGCAATTATTAGATAGTTATGAAAGTTTAGGTAAGGCCTCAATGTCGTTAAGACTCTATGAAGTTGCTTTACTGTATTATAAAGAGCATAATAAATTAAGTATAGAATTTTATAATTCAGACTCTACAAATTCATATTTTAAACAAATTTTAGCTTTATCATATTTTAACTTGGGAAAAGTGTCAGTGGATTTAAATTACAAAGATAATGCTTTAAGCTGTATTAATAAGAGTGTAGAAATTTATTCTGGTTTTTATAAAACTGATAAAGCTAATATAAAAATAAATAAAAATTTATTAACTTCTTTAAGACAGCTTAGTCAAATTCTTTTATCATACAATCACTTAGAAAAGGCACTTGATATTTATAAAAAATATAATTTAGTATCTGAGGAACTTTATAGAATAAATCCACAAGATAGTTTACTGAAGTATGATTTAAGTATTTCAAATTATTATTTAGGGGATATAAATTATCGATTAAATGACTTTACAATAGCTCTTCAATATTATAAAAGATGTAATTTAATTACAAAAGAAATATACAAGAAGGACTCTACATTTAAAAGTGAGTTTGCACAGTCATATATTAGACTTGGAGAAACCTACCTTCAGCTAAAGCTATATGAAAATGCGCTAATTTCTTTTAATGATAGTAAAAGACTATATAATGAATTACTTGAAAGTGATTCTAAAAATGATAGATATAGAGAAAGTTTAGCAATTTCGTTATTTGAACTAGCAAAAATTAAATCAATTAATAAAGATTTTAAGGATGCTTTATTATGTATTGAAAGAGCAATATACTTAATAAATGAGATAATTAACCTATACCCAGATAATGATTATTTATTGAATATTCTATATAATTCATATGTACAAATGAGTTTCATTTGTAATAAATTATCGAGTCAATCTTCTGATTCAAAAGAAATACAAGAAAAAGAGAAAAATGCAAATGATAATATTTCCAATCTGGTGTCAAAAAAAATAATTAAATTAGAATTTAATATAGATTCATCTAAAAACATAACCGAAAAACTCCCCCTCCAAAAAGAACTTATCCAACTTCGTAAGCAAAGATGGGAGGCTGATAAAAGTAATGATATAGAAAAAGCTTATTATATTCAAACTTTGGAAGATTTGCTAGAGATAGCCGCCTTCGCTCGAGAGTTTGGCTTGGTACAGAGTACTACTCAGGAGATTATCAGTTTGGATAATACTCGCTCCAAAAATCAAGTTTGGTTGGCTATCGCTTATTTGTTTCAAGGTAATTTTAAACAAGCTAAAAAAATATGCCAAGACTGGAAAGGACAAATAATTGATAATCAGCCATTTAGAAAAATATTAAGCACAACTTTAGACAAACTAGCCCAAGAGAACATCACCCATCCTGATACGCAGAAGTTGATTGATATTGTAAGTAATTGATAATCAGGCACTTATACATAAATAAATTTTCGGGACTTTTTCAATTGATATTTTTCGTATTTTTGTTTCAAATCAAAATGGGTGCATTTCAAATTTACTACCTATCACCCGCTCCTTTGGAGAGGGCTAGGGTGAGGCAATAGAAGCGCGTAAATTTGAAATACACCCGAATCAAAAAAATATAAATAGTTGATTATCAATGAGTTACACCTTATTACAGGATCTTCACCACTTTTCAGGAATTGCCTTTGGGAATTCCATTGAATTCTGAAAAGCTCTCGCTTTTCAGTGATTCTGAACATTACCAAGCAAAATGA
>JALONJ010000519.1 GCA_025455045.1 Microscillaceae bacterium
TTCGGTTCAAAAATTCAGGATAGTGTAGGGTTGCTTGGTTTCGTTGTTTCTTTTTTATCAAGAAAAAAGAAAGTTGTAAAAAAAAGTGTATTTATAATCGCCTCATTATCAATTAGTTACAGAAAGATTATTTTTAAATATTCTAAAAAATCAAACATTCGTTTAAAATTTCTACAGTGGGAATTGCTGCGTTAATTTAGCAACCCGTTTTTGACAAGATGTTTGAATCTCGAGTTTAGCCTATCACTCAATACACCCCATTTGTAATGCCCCATCAGCCTTTGGTATCGATTATTACGATTACCTACAACGCCGAAAAATACTTAGAAAGAACGATTTTGAGTGTGATAAATCAGACTTATCCACACATTGAGTACTTAATCATAGACGGACAGTCCAAAGATAATACTCTAGCCATCGCCCAAAAATATGCCAATAAAATTAGTGCCATTGTCAGCGAACCCGACCGTGGTATTTATGACGCAATGAATAAAGGGCAAAACTTAGCAAAGGGCGAATATGTGTGGTTTATGAATGCCGGAGACGAAATCTACGCACCCGATACCCTTCAAAAAATAATGGACACCAGCCCCGATGCCGATATATACTATGGTGAAACCGAGTTTTTTGACCTCAACCGCCAGCCCCTTGGCATCCGAAGCGAAGCCACCCCTCTCAAACTACCCCAGCAACTCAAATGGCAGGATTTGCAAATGGGTTTGATGGTGTGCCACCAAGCTATTTTGGTGCGCCGCCGCCTTGCCGAGCCTTATGACCTCAATCACCCCTACAGTGCCGATATCGATTGGGTGATTCGCGCCCTCAAAAAAGCCCAAAAAATAGTCAATACCCAGCAAATTGTCGCAGTTTATTTGCAAGGCGGTTTTTCGCGTAGGCATTTGATTCGCTCGCTCCAAGACCGTTTTGCCATTATGCGCAAGCATTATGGCTGGTTTACTACAGCTTTCAACCATTTTCGCATTGGGTTGCGCAGTGTGGCTTATTTAATTCAAAAAAGAAAGACTTATTAGCTAAGTATTTGATAATCAATCTATAATCTCTTATAGCGTTGCCAAAAACACGGTTTTTCGGATTCTAAGCGACCTTTGGCATTGTTATTGCCTTAAAACTAAATGCTATTAATTTTGGTGTCATTTTTGTTTCGGGCAATCGGTCTTGTATTTAGGCTAGAATGCCTTATAACCGATAAAGGTTTAGTAATAAACTTTTATCGGTTTTTTATTTTCAAGATTTTGAGGTTTTTTAAAAAAAAAAATTAAAGCGCAGATTTTGACGATTTTTAAGAATACGCAGATTTTTTATTACAATTATCCTAACAATCTGCTCAATTGGGGGGCGAAATCTTTTGAATATATAAGCAATTGATTATCAGGTAGTTATGAATTTGATAGGCTTAAATTTCAAACCGTTTAAACCTAAACTCATTTACGCGCGCAGGCTAACAGCCTGCATTACATTTTTCCTGAAAACGTGTAAAAAATCATCGATTTTTTATAAAATACTGATTATAAGATAGTTGCGATTTTTATAATTTCAAAGCCAGCACCGTAATATCGTCTCGCGCGGGTGCGCCCGCCAAAAAATTGTCCATTTCCTGACTCAAATATTTTTTTTGTTCTTCCATCGGCAAATGAATCACCATTTGTAGCAATTCTTTAAACTGCGTATTGCCAAAGGGTTTGCCCTTTTTGTCTTGCTGATTGACAAAACCATTGGTAGTAAGATACAAAAAATTGCCTTTTTTGATTTCAAACTGATGGGTTTCAAAATTTGCTTGTCCGTTGCTGATAGTGCCTCCTACGGGGCGGGTAGTGCCTTTTATCTCGTGGATTTCCCAACCACTGCTATACAAAAGTGGACGCATTGCCCCAACAAAGGTTACTTTTTTAAAATTTTCTTTTTCGGGCGAGTTTTCCACACAACACAAGCATATTTCCAAGCTATCATCACTCCTTTGCTTATCTTGGCGCAAGGCAATGCGCAGTTCCAAATTGAGCGTCTCGAGAATCAATGACAAATCAGCCAATTTGTTTTCTTTGATGATTTTGTTGAGCAGTGTATAACTTATCAAAGACATAAATGCCCCGGCAATGCCCCGTCCGGTACAGTCAATTGTGGCTACATAGCACTTGTTATCATTGTGGGTAAACCAATAAAAATCGCCCGATACATCATACTGTGGGCGAAACAATACAAAATGATTTTTAAAATATTGGGCTAAATCATAATCGGGCAAAATGGCCTGCTGAATCCGTTGGGCATAATTGACTCCATTCATCAAAATCTCTTGTTTTTCGGCAATTTTATCGGATTTTTCCTGAATTTCTTGCAAACTATTTTGCACTTTTCCGGCTAAATAATCCAAATCGCGTGACAATTGCCCTATTTCATCTTGATTGCTGGTGGGCAAATGCTGGGGTTTTTCGGCAAAATTGGTAGCCACAAAACGATGGATCGAGGTAGATAGTTGGCTAATGGGTTTGCTCAACAATTGGGTCAAATAAATGGCGATAAAAATAAAAAAAGTTAAGCCTAAGGTAAAAACCAACAGCCGAATCCCCTCGTTTTGGAGTTTGATGGAGTTTACTTCGGCTTCTATGAGGCTAGTGATGTGTTGGATTTTGTCCTCATTAAGTTGGTTGATAGAAGTCAATTGGCGTTTTAGCCCTTCATTGTCGCTAAAACCTATTTTTTCTTCAATTTGGGCAAGTTGTTGAAAGTTTTGGGCATATTGGGCAAGGTACAAAAGAGGCTCTTTTTGTCCGGCTAAATCCTGTCGCAAGCTCTCGACCGATTCAGTCCACTTGCGCAAGTAGTCTTTTTGCTTGCGCAAAATAAAGTCCTTTTCGTGGCGACGAATGGTGAGCAGTTTGACCATACTTACTTGGGTATTTTCCAAATTGTGAATATAATTGCGCATTCTGCCCTCGAGACCGTAGCCCTTGAAGCCCCGCATTTTGATAAGCTTGACCATTTCGGCAAAAACCTCCTCATACTCAGCAAATTTTTGTTTGAAAAAACTTATATCTTGCTGAATTTCAGCCGATTGCAAGGATTTAAAGCCTTCTAAACGAATAAAATCTTTTTTGATTTGCTCGATCTTCTCCCGCCGCTTTATCAAGACCTGACTCAAGCCACTTTGGTAAAATTGCTCATTAATTACTTCATCATTCAAAAATACGTATTCCAGCCGCTTAGTAGTTTGCAGATTGTTGTTGATGTCTTCAATCAATTGTAAGATATTTTGGATTTTGCGTTCCTGAGCTTCAAACCAATAATCGGTAATCAACATAAAACCACCCGTCAAGACCAAAAAACATACAAAAGTAAATAATAATTTTGCCCGAATCGTTTTCAAGTATTTTGCCATAATCACTTTGCTTAATTAGGCAAAAATACTACTGGCATTTAAACAGAAATTTAAAGCAATGTTATGATTTGATAAATAAATGGAGGATAATGAGCCGTTTTGAGCCATCTTTACAAATATTGGTAAATATTTATTAATCCTAACTTAACAAGTTTATAACCAATTGATTATCAGTTAGTTATGAATTTTTAAAAATATTTGCATAAAAAAACCGTAGGCACCGACGGGGATGTCGGTTAAGCCTACGGTATCCTTCAACCAGCTATGAACTACAAAGATAATCGCCCGAACCGCGTTTGTCAAGGTTTATGAGAAAAATAACATTTTTTTAACAAATATTATAATTTTATAGCTTGGTCAGTTTCTAAGCCTCCTGCCCCGCCAGAGGCGGGGATTTAGTTCCGCGTTATTTACTAAGTAACGTGAATATTTTGAAATATTATTAAAAAAATACAAACTTTATTTATAAATTCAAAAGATTGATTTTAGAAATAAAAGTTACTTCATTTTTATAAAATGTTTATTATCAATTAGTTAAAAGCGTTTTTAGAAAATAAATAATTGTCTGTACCGCAGGTCTGACAATTATCTATTTTCTAAAAATATAAAAATTATACAATTTTATTTTTAATGAAAAACACTTATTTGTCAAAATACTCCATTTTTTAGGTTCTTTACCCATTTTGAGGAAATTCTGGCTTTATTCTAAGCCTCAACTCATTTACGCGGGCAGGCTAGACAGCCTGCATTACAATTTTC
>JALONJ010000520.1 GCA_025455045.1 Microscillaceae bacterium
CAATGAGTTATGGATTTTTTAATTCTCCATCACTGTAAAAAAAGTTCTTCTGTAGCGTATCTGCTCAAGAATGGTTGCTTGTGGGGACACAAGCAACGGTGTAGAAGATATTTTTTTATAAGTGCTTGATTATCAGTTAGTTATGCCATCTCAAATATTTTTTATAACTAACTGATAATCAAGCACTTAGCAAATAACTAGGAACTAGAAACCAGAAACTGTCCAAACTATTTATTGTCTTAACCAACGGGTGCATTTCAAATTTACGCATTTCTTTTGCCTCACCCTGCCCTCTCCGAAGGAGAGGGTAATAAGGTGGTAAATTTGAAATGCACCCTTAACCAACTTAATTTACCCTCAATCCTTTAGTTATCCTATTCATCTTTCAATACATCAGCCGGATTGATGGCTATGGCTCGCAAGGCTTGCGTACCGGTAATGGCAAAATTGATAGCCAATGCCAAAGCCCCACCCAAAACAAAGATATACCAATGCGCCCACAAATCAATTTTATAAACAAAGTATTGTAACCATTGTCCGGCGAAATAATAAGCAATTGGCAAAGCCAAACCGATGGAGATAAGCACCAAACGCATAAAATCCTTTGACAATAAGAAAATTATATCGTTGAGATTAGCCCCCAGCACCTTGCGAATTCCGATTTCTTTGCGTTTTTGTTGGGTGGCAAATGTCGCCAAGCCAAATATACCCAAGCAGGCAATCAACACTGCCAAGACAGAAAAACTCAAAAACACTTGGGCTTGTTTGCGGTCATTTTCGTAGCGATTGGCAAAAGCCACATCTAAAAACATTGGATTAAATGGGTATTTTTGGGTAAAACTTTGCCAAGTTTTTGCCATTGCTTTCATCGTTTGCTCGATATTTTGCGGAGCTACGCGGGCTATCAAATTGAAAGGGCGGTGCGCGATAAATAATAAAGTAGGATTGACCGATGCGTGTAAGGAATGTAAATGAAAATCTTTGACTACACCAATGATTTTTAATTTTCGCCCTTTTGCCAATACAGATTCAATGGTTTTGCCCAAAGGGTTTTTGAAACCGGCGGTTTTGACAAAGGTTTCATTCACAATACAGCTTTGGGTGCTGTCGGTTTGGATTTGGCGCGAAAAATTGCGTCCGGCGACCAATTTCATTTCCATAGTAGCCAAATAATCGTAGCCAATAGGCATATCGTCCATATCGAGTTGGCGGCTGTTGCCTTCTTCACTGATGTATTTGTAAGGATTGCGCGACCAAGAGTTGTAAGCCGGTACCACATTGGTCAGAGCTGCTTGCTTTACCAATTGATTATCAACCAGTTGTTGGCGCAAGCCATTGGCTTTGGCGCGGTTGAAGTCGTCATTGAGTGGTATGACCAATAATTGCTCACGATTAAAGCCCAAATCTTTTTGGCGAATGTATTGCAACTGACTGAAAATGAGCCAAGTACAACAAATCATTACAATCGAAATCGTAAACTGAAACACTACCAAACTTTTGCGTAGCCATATACCCTGTGCATTGCCAAAGAATTTGCCTTTTAAGACCTTGACCGGATTGAATGCTGACAATATCAAAGCCGGATAAAAGCCACTCAATAGACTCAAGATAATAAAAATCAACAGCATACCCACAAAAGTATTGTTCTCAAGTACGGCAGTCAATGTCAATTTTTTGTTTGCCAATTCATTGAAATAAGGCAGAGCCAACTCTACCATAAACAAACTTAAAACCAGAGCCAAAAATGTGAAAACCATCGCTTCTGCCAAAAACTGCCCCATCAATTGCCAACGATAAGAGCCTACTACTTTGCGAATCCCGACTTCTTTGGCACGGGTAACTGAGCGAGCCGTTGCCAAATTCATATAATTTGCCGAGGCTATCAATAAAATTAAAATTGCCAAAACTCCCAAAATATACACATACATAATCGTATTGCCCGAACCTTCGCCAAAATCGTACAGACGCATATAATTGAGTGGTACTAAACTCATAGTAGCTTTAAAGCCCACTTTTTCGGAGGCTTCGCGGTAATATTTTTGCAATTGGGGGATTTTTTGATTCAATGCTTTGTAGTCGGCATTGGGTTGCAGGCGCACAAGGGTCTGGCAACCGACTCCGACCCAACCTTCAGCCCCCATATCGGCAAGGTTTGCCGCCGGGATAGCCTGAATGGGCATCGCCGCCGAAAAACTAAAACTGGTATTGTTGGGCATATCTTCAATTACTCCACTTACCAAAAGGGTTTCGTTGTCCATTCCGACATTTTTTTGCATTGCCGATGCCACATCGCCAAACAAACTTTCGGCTAAACTCTTGGTCAAAACAATAGATTTGGGGTTTTTGAGGGCGTTTTCGGCACTACCTGCCAAGAAACGATAAGGCAAAATTTTGAAAAACGAATTATCCACATAATACATATCGTCTCGAGAAATCTTTTTGTCGCCAAAACTCAATTGCGCCCCCCAGCCACGAATACGCGTAGCTTCGGCTACGTCGGGGTAGTCTTTTTTGAGAGCCGCCGCTACACCGCCCATCGTATAGACAAATTGGGTAGTTTGATTGTCGGAAGTATAGGTAGTTTGAACGGTATAAATATCTTGGGCGCGCTGGTGAAATTTATCATAACTCAATTCGTGTTGAATGTATAGGTAAAGCAGAAAGGCACAAGCCATTCCGGTACTCAAACCAACAATATTGATAAATGAAAAAACCTTGTTGCGCCAAATGCTGCGCCAAGCAATTTTGAGATAGTTTTTGAGCATTTTTTTGAATGGTTAATGGTGAAATGATTTATGGACTTATCCAAGCAATATTTTGCCTATAAATTCTTCACAAAAGCCATTCCTTTTTATAAATAATTGATTATCAATGCGTTATAAATTTTTAAATGCAATTCAAATGTACGGTTATGATACAATTTGTCCGCCGCAAGCCTTAAGCTATTTTCAATAACCGGCATATCATTTGGCAAGACGCTTAAATTTGCTCCTTATTTCTCAAAAAATTCAACAAATGAGCCAAATTATCAAAGTTTTGGGGGTTATTTGCCAATTTCAATTCCCAAATAACTTTATTGGGTAAATTATGGATAATAATTTGATTTTCGGTGAGTTCAGACTCCACAGCCTGCCACCCAATTCGTGCCAAAGCTCGACTTACCCAAAAATACAAGGTTGGGTCGGAGCATTTTAGATGGATTGCGTGGGTGGGTTGTAACCGCACCTGAAATGTGCCATTGCTGGTCTCGAAGTGTAAACTTTCTTTTTGAAACAGCCGCGCAAAAGTGCCATTCAAGACTAAATTTTCGGGAATATCCTCATATACCACCTCATCGCCCGACATCAGCCATACTCTATCACTGATTTGCAAAGCCAAATCCAACTCGTGAGTTGCCAATAAAATGGTTTTATTGGTTTCTTGGGCAAGCCGGTGCAATAGTTGAAAAATCATTACGCGGTTGGGAACATCTAAATGGGCGGTAGGTTCATCTAAAAAAATGAGTGAGGTGGTTTGCGCCAATGCGCGCGCAATCATTACTTTTTGCCTTTCGCCATCACTCAATTCATACAAATTGCGACCGGCAAGGGCTTGAGTTTCAGTTACTTGCATTGCCCAATCTATCATATCTTCATCTTCGGGAGTCAAGTTGCCCAGCCACCCCGTATAAGGATACCGCCCCAAGCCGATGAGGTCGCGCACCGAAAAATTGCCGATTTCAATTCGGTCGGTAAGTACCAAACTCAGTTTTTTTGCCAATTGTTGTACCGTATATTGGCTAATTGCCTGATTGTCAAGGTTTACCGAGCCACTAAGAGGTTTTTGCAAACCGGCAAGGGTACGCATCAAAGTGGATTTGCCAATACCATTAGTTCCCAACAAACTCACCAGTTCACCCGCATACAGTTTTAGGTTTAAGTTTTTTTGGATAATTTTAATTGCGCGGTGCGAAGTACGATAACCTACGCTAAGGTTGTGGGTATGAAGCAAAATTTGAGACATAAGATTGATGAGGCAATAAGCCCAATGAAGCCGAATTTTGATAATATAACGTGAATATTTTAGTAACTATTTGATAATGAGCTAATTATGATACAAAAATGCACTCTTTTTTACAAAAAATCAATTGTTTCAAAAATAAAATTGT
>JALONJ010000091.1 GCA_025455045.1 Microscillaceae bacterium
AATGAGTTAGTTATAAAATGTGCTGGTGTGCTGATGTAATACATTGATTATCAATTATTTAATAATTAATATTGTTTACTTTATTTTTAAATCATTTCTTAGGGAATTAGGAATTAATAATTAGGAATTGTATAAATGCTTGATTACCAGTCAATTACATTTTTGAAAATGTTTATTATTTTGGATTCATTCTTAGTCTTTTATTTGCCCTTAGTTGATAATCAAAGAAATCAACAAATCTCCAAATCAAAAAATTAAAATATGCCTTTTCAAACAACCGAAATCAAAGGATTGTGGATATTCGAACCGCGAATTTTTGAAGATGAGCGCGGTTTTTTTTATGAAAGTTATAATCATCGGGTTTTTTGCGAAACCACCGGCTTTGCGGGCGAGTTTGTGCAAGACAACCACTCTTACTCACATTATGGCGTAATGCGAGGCTTGCATTTGCAACTGCCGCCCCACGACCAAAGCAAATTGGTGCGGGTCGTGGCGGGCAAAGTATATGATGTAGCCGTGGACTTGCGGGGCGGCTCGCCTACCTATGGCAAATACGTAGGCGTAGAGCTATCTACCGAAAACAAACGCCAGTTTTTTATCCCGCGCGGATTTGCCCACGGATTTGTGGTTTTGAGCGAGTCGGCGGAGTTGCTGTACAAATGCGACAACTACTACGCCCCGGGTGCCGAATCAGGAATTATTTATAATGATGAGGACATCAATATCGATTGGCAAATTCCTGTGAAAGATATGATTATTTCCGGCAAAGATTTGGCTTTGAAACCACTCAAAGAATCTGAAATTGTATTTTAATAATATTTTAGCTCATAAAAATACAATTTTTAGCTGAATCAATATCTTGGAAAAAGTCAATTTTATTACATTTTGTCAGTTCTTAATAAAATTTTAGCGACCTTTGCCGAAAAATTAAAACACAAGTCTGAAAATTTATAATACCCTGATAATCAAATGGTTATAAATTTTGACAAATGAATAAATCAAAATCTTGGAAGTTATTTAAGATGGAAAAAATACTTAAGCTAGGTACTGAACTTTATCAAAAATTTACGACTGGTGTATATCGGCAATTTTTCAAATTTGCGATGGCGGGAGCGATTTGTGCCGTCTTAGAAATGTCGATTTTAGTTACTTTGAGTAATATTTATGGCAAAGATAACTTGCTGTATTTCAATGCTTTAGCTTATATTGTGGCGGTAGTTCTCAATTATTTGATTAGCCGCGCTTGGGTATTTGAGCGGGGTAAATACAATACCAAGGTGGAGTTTTTGGCTTTTTGTGCGGTGGCTACGGTGGGCTTGGGTTTGAATCAATTGATTTTTTATTGGGGTTTACAAGTTTTGACCAATGATTTTTATTTGCTTGCCAAAATAATTGCCATTGGTACAGTGGTGATTTGGAACTTTTTTGCCAAGAAATATTTGGTTTTTAAGGGTTGATTTTAAAGAAAATCGTTGCCTGTGGGGACACAGGCAACGGCTTAGCGCGAATAATTTATATATTTTGCTATATAATTTGCAAAATCCTTGATAGTCAGTTAGTTATAAACGAGATTATTTGAAAACTACTCACGAGTAAATTCAAAAGTTGAGTACATATAAAAAGCAGCTATAAAAATTACCGGAGTCATAATGAGCAGAGCAATCCCCCCACCAATAAACAAAGAATCATAGTATCCCATTGCAAATCTGGCTATCAAATAACTAGGGAAAAAGCCAATCCAGATATAAAGTTGGATATTGAGGTGAGTCTTTAACTTACAAAAAGCCCCACAGTGTTTACATTCAATTCTACTTGAGTTGTTAGCAGTGAAAGTATATTTAAAAGGCAACTTTTTGCCACACTTAGGACAGGAAAAAGGTTTAAATTTATTCATATCCGATGATTTTAATCTTACATTAAAGATATTCATAACTTATTGATAATCAAGTGGTTTAAAGCGCAGTTATCTATTTAGCTAAAATATGAATTTTGTATCAAAAATAAAAAATTATTGACTTTATAAATCCCAAAGACTTACAAAAAACTAACTATTTTTAATCTGTAATTTGTTATTTGATAAAAAATGCCCATTCAAAAACTCTCCATTGTCATTCCCGCTTATAACGAAGAACGAACTATCCATTTGATTCTCAACAAAATCAAACAAACGACCTTGATTGAGGGTATTGCCAAAGAAGTAATCATTATCAACGATTGCTCCAAAGACCAAAGCGAGCAAGCCATTTTGACTTACCAAGCCAATAATCTCGATTTAGACATTCAATACCACCGCCACGAGCGCAATCAGGGCAAGGGCGCAGCCCTGCGAACCGGTATTCAAAGAGCAACCGGTGACGTAGTAGTGATTCAAGATGCCGATTTGGAATACGACCCCCAAGAGTACAATATTTTGCTCAAACCGATTATCGAGGGCTTTGCCGATGTGGTGTATGGCTCGCGGTTTATGGGTGGTCGCCCGCACCGAATTTTGTTTTTTTGGCATACCATAGGCAACAAGTTTTTGACGTTTTTGAGCAATATGCTCACCAACTTAAACCTGACCGATATGGAAACCTGCTACAAAATGTTTCGCCGTGAGATAATTCAACAAATCAACTTGCGCGAAAATCGCTTTGGGTTCGAGCCGGAAGTTACCGCCAAAATTGCCCGCATCAAAAATATTCGAATTTATGAAGTAGGCATTTCGTACTACGGGCGCACCTACGCCGAAGGCAAAAAAATCAATTGGAAAGACGGATTTCGCGCTATATATTGCATCTTGAAATACAATTTATGGCGCAGATAATTTTTGTTAAAAAACAGGTAGGCGAACCTTTTTTTTATAAATATCTGATTATCAACTGATTGTATAAAATTTAATAACAAAACCATTAATAGCCCGAAAAAATACTTGGATTCTAACAAAAATAATCTAACTTGAATCCAATCTTATTGCTTCGGTTTAGCGTATAAAACAAAAAAATCAACTTATGGAATTATTTTACTATAGCTCATCAGCCGCCGTTATTGCATTTGTAGTTACTTTTTTCAGCATTCCTTCTATCATCAAAGTTGCCGAACAAAAACATTTGTACGACGAGCCTGACGACTCACGCAAGCTACACTGCTCCAAAATACCTACTTTGGGCGGCATTGGTATTTTTGGCGGTATGATTATCTCAGCTACGCTGTTTGTCAATTTTGTGCAAGTTCCCGAGTTGGCGCATACTTTACCGGCTTTTTTGTTGCTGTTTTTTACTGGGGTCAAAGACGATATTATTCCGCTTTCACCACGCAAAAAACTGGTTGCGCAAATTTTGGCGGCGGCGATTGTCGTAGGATTGGCAGGTATTCGCTTTACCAATTTATATGGTTTATTCTGGATTAATGATTTGCCGGATTGGGCAGGTATTTTGGTCTCAATATTTACTATTTTGGTCATTGTCAATGCATTCAATCTCATCGACGGCATCAATGGATTAGCCGGTGGCATAGGCTTGATATGTGCGGTGGTGTTTGCCTATTTGTTTTATACTTTGGGCAAGCCCAACTTCACGGTGTTGTCTATGAGTTTGGCGGGAGCTTTGTTGGCATTTTTGTACTATAATTTGCGCGCCAAAGCCAAAATTTTTATGGGCGATACCGGCTCATTGATTATCGGTTTGGCGGTGGCTTTGTTTTGTATCCGATTTATTGAAGTAAACCGAATGGATTCCGATAAGTTGTTTAAAGCTACTTTTGCCCCAATTTTGTGCTTCTCAATTTTGATTATTCCGTTATTTGATACTTTAAGAGTTTTTGTCATTCGAATTGCCCACGGTACTTCCCCTTTCAAAGGCGATAGAAGGCATCTGCACCATATACTGCTGGATATGGGTTTCAATCATTGGCAATCTTCATTGGTTTTATACTTTGCTAATCTGTTTTTCATTGTTTTTACTTTATTATTCCAAAACATTTCGCAGATTTATGCAGTATTGGCAATCTTAGGCTTGGCTCTTACTTTGACTCAAGTGATGGTTTTTTTCAGGAATCAACGAAAAACCGCCAAAAGCCCAAACCCTAAAGTTGTGCCAATAACTCACAAAGCCCCCCAAGTTTTGGAACGAGAGTTTGCTTCCAAATAATACTCGCAGACTAAAATACAATTTATTGATAATCAATTGATTATAAAAAAACCAAGTAGTGTTTTGCAAAAACATTACTTGGTTTTTTGTTTTGTAAGAAAATGTCTTGAGAATAGATTCGAAATAAATAAAAACTTAAAAGATATAATTTATTGAAAATCAATTAGTTATGAAATATCCAAGAGCTATTACAACATTTTGCGAATCAAATCTTCAAGGGTAATACCTTCGGCTTCGGCTTTAAAATTACGCACAATTCGGTGGCGCAAAATCGGGTAGGCAACTGCTTTTATATCTTCAATATCGGGCGAATATTTACCATTGAGCAAGGCATTGCACTTAGCTCCCAAAATCAAATACTGCGAAGCCCGTGGTCCTGCTCCCCACTCAAGATACTCGTTTGCTTCTTTGCTGGCAAATTGGGTATTGGGGCGGGTTTTATGGACAAGTTTTACGGCATATTCGATCACATTATCTGTAACCGGTACGCGGCGCACCAAATGCTGAAAATACATTATTTCTTCACTACTGATTACTTTTTTTACTTCTTTGGTTTTGTCGGAAGTAGTACTGCGCACAATCTCGAGTTCGGATTCATAGCTCGGATAGTCCAAAAAGATATTGAACATAAAGCGGTCAAGCTGGGCTTCGGGCAATGGATATGTTCCTTCTTGCTCGATGGGGTTTTGGGTAGCTAACACAAAAAATGGACGCGCCAATTCGTATTTTTTTCCGGCAATGGTAACTGCGTACTCTTGCATAGCTTCCAGCAGGGCTGATTGGGTTTTGGGCGGAGTACGGTTGATTTCGTCCGCCAAAATAATGTTGGCAAATACTGCCCCTTTGATAAATTTGAAATTACGTTCTTGGTCGAGAGTTTCAGAACCTAAAATATCGGAAGGCATCAAATCGGGGGTGAACTGAATACGATTGAAACTCAACTCCAAACACGAAGAAATAGTGTGTATCAAGAGGGTTTTGGCGAGTCCGGGTACACCGACCAAAAGACAATGTCCCTGACAAAAAATGGAGGTGAGCAAGAGTTTGACTACTTCGTCTTGTCCGATAATGACTTTGGAAATTTCGGCGTGAATGTTTTTATACGCTTGGTTGAGGGCGTTTGCCGCCTCGACATCCGATTGGAATTTTTCCATTTTGAAAGTTTTATTTGGTTATAGATTGTAAATGATGTATAGTAATTAGTTTTTAATTACAAAATGAACAGAATTGTTTGTAACTGATTCAAAATAAAGTAACACTTTTAAAAATATAATTAATTGAATATCAGGTGATTAAATAATTTCTAATTATTAATTCCTAATTCCTTTAGTAAAAGGCTTATATGAAAAAAAATTGTTTGAAAAAATCGTAATCAATTGATTATCAATAAATTACAGTATTTTCAAACAAACTTTTTTACAAAGCAATCTATTTAAAATGATTAAAATTGGACAATTTATGCTAATTTAATTTTTAATTTATCAGTAACAAGCATAAAATAATGCGGATAATATTTTTTGATAACGTCTTGATTTTCAAGTAATTAAAAAACTATTCATTCTACATTATTCACTATTCACTATTCATTACTTATCATTAAAAGCTATCCGATTTGCAATTATTGCGACTTAAGTATATTGCATTGATTGTACTCAGGGTCAATATTGATATACACTTGGTCTTTGGTACGTCTAAACCAGAGTTCAATTGCCTCATTTTTTTTGTTGTTGAGCGCGTAGGCGTGAATTTTTTGATAATCCTCTTTGATACTCATTTGGTGAGGCTCGGTCTTGGACTTGTAATACAAAATCCGAAGCCCGCTTTTGCCATCATCGGTGCGGTAAGGCACAGGGCGTGATATTTGCCCTACTTTCATAGTATCAATCACAAAATACACATACGTATCGAGTTGGTCAATAAAAAGTTTGCTTGAGCCGTCGGGTCCGGTGATGGTTCCGCCGTTGTCGGAGGTGGCTTTATCGCTCGAAAAATCTTTGGCGGCTTTGGCAAACGTGATGCTGTCGCGCACAATAGCCGTGCGAATACTATCCAAAAATCGCTCGGCAGAGGTCAAATCTACCTCCCGCAAGTCGGGCATAATGAGGATGTGTCGAGAGTTGAACTCATTGCCTCGCCGCTCGACGAGTTGAATAATATGAAAACCATAGGGCGACTCTATCGGTTTGGAGATTTCGCCGGGTTTCATTCTAAAAATTGCCGCCTCAAACTCCGGTACAAACTTGCCGCGTTTTTGCCAGCCCAAATCTCCACCCCGTTGCCCGCTACCCGGGTCTTCGGAGTAGGTTTTGGCAAGTTCGGCAAAACTTTCGCCGTTCTCGAGGCGTTGGCGAATAGACTCAGCTTTTTCGCGGGTGATGCGTTTTTGCTCTTTGGTAACTTCGGGTATTTTGACAATGTGCGCCACTTCGACTTCGGCACTAAAGAAAGGAATACTGTCGGAAGGAATTGAATTGAAAAACTTGCGGACTTCTTTGGGCGTGATTTTGATGTCTTCGGTGATTTTTTCTTGCATTTTTTGGGTGGTCATTTGCTCACGGATTAACTCTCGAAGCTCCTCTTTCATATCATTGACCGTTTTGCCATAATACTCCATAAACTTGGCTTCATCGCCCCCAATTTGCCCCAGCATATATTCCATTCGACGGTCGAGTTGGCTTTGAACTTGTTTTTCTTCCACAATCACCGAGTCAATTTCGGCTTTGGCAAGCATCATTTTTTGGATAATGAGTTGCTCAAGCAGCTTGCAGCGTTCTTCAAGATTGTCTTGAATTTTGCCTTTACTTTCCATCAACATTTGAGCAAACTGTGCTTCCAAATCCGACTTGAGTACAATGTAGTTGTCCACAGTTGCAATAATTTTGTCGGCTACTTCGGGGTTTTGCGCTTGGGCAATACCTATTCCCAGCCACAAAAACCAAAAGCTATAAATAAGATTTTTTAAAAATTTCATACACACTAAAAATAAGTAAGCCAGTGAGCAAGTATTTGAGTCAATCAAGGGCTAATCATTTGCCTCTCAAGTACGCGCTCAACCTCAGCAATAGGGTAATGGTAATATATAAAAATTATTTATTTTTTATCGTCTTCTTTGATGCCTTCTTCAATTTGATTTTTTACTTCCTTGGTCGCATCTTTGAACTCACGAATACCGCGTCCTAAGCCCCTTGCTAATTCGGGAATTTTGCGCGCCCCAAAAAAAAGCAACAAAATAAGCATAATGAACAGCATTTCTTGACCGCCTAAACCGCCCAAGAAAAGGAGAATATTGAGCAAATTCATTGTATTGAAAATTTTTTATGGTAATAAATTGAAAATCAAAACTTTAGCAATAAAACTAGGTATAAAATTGATTTTAACCAATTGCAAATATACACAATAAATCTACTGCTTAGGCAAATTAGCCGAACTGCAATTTTGTTAAAGAATGATTAAGTTTTATAACTATTTGATTATCAATGAGTTATTTAAAAAGGAGAAGGAGAATTATTTTTCAAAAGATATTCCACCACGCTTTTTTGGTTTGGTTTGGGGGCTTAGGGCGCGTTTCTAACTGATAAGTTTTGGCTTGTCCGTTTTTGTCTTTGATTTGAAAGCCTAGGGAGGTTTGGCGCGGGGATTGTTTTGCCAAAATAGCTTCATACACCGGCAAAAGGCGATTTTTATTTTCTTTAAAATATTGAAAACGCATTTTGGTAGGCAAGCAGTCCACATTTGCCTGCTCGCGCGAGCGCACGATAAAAGCCTGACAACCAAAGCCACACACTTGTCGGGCTTCGCAAGTGTGGCAATCGTACCACGATTGGGGTACTAAGTCGTGAAATGCCTCAGTTTTTTGTTTAAATGATTGATAATCAAAGGCTTGTGATTCGGATAAATTACCCAAAAAATAATCTTCATCATTCCATTGAAACCGACCACAAGGCAACAAATTGCCTTGCGGACTTACCCCCAGCACAGTTTCGCCGGCACCACAGCGTTTTTCTTGGCAAAGAGTGCGCGGCATTGTGGCACGCTGGGCTTCGGTGGCAAAAAACCGTTGAATTTCGGTGCAGAGATTAGTTTCCAACAATTGTGTGCCTTTGGTGGCAATCATAAACTCCAAGATAGCGTGTTGAGCCCTAAAAATTTGCTCGGCTGACAAACTTGGCAAGCCATAGCCCCGACCTACCGAAGTAACTACATTTGCCTTAAAATCCGAAACTTGGGCTTGATTGACCAAAAAATGACATATTTCTGTAAATTTATCATAATTGCAATGGTTGATGGTGGTAAGGATTCCGGCTTTGACACCTAGTTGCTTGATTTTGAGATAGTTAGTAAATACTCGATTTTCGCCGCCCCGCATTGAATCGACAAAGTTTTCGGTGCCGTCTAAGCTGACTCCCAAGTGGATTTGATATTTTTTAAACAACTCAATTTTATGTTCATTGATGCCCAATAAATTGGTTTGCATCGAGAATTTGACCTTTTTTTGGAGCTTAAATGCCTGATTTTGAGCATATTGAATGGCTGATTCGTACCACTGGTTGGGTAGCAGTGTAGGTTCGCCCCCGTGAAAAAGGAACAGGATTTCTTTTTGCTCAGAGTTGGTCAAAACCCTATCCACCAAGCCCCTAAAAGTCTCGAGTGGCATATCATCGCCTTTTTTGGTGATATACTCATAACAATACAAGCAATCCAAATTGCAACGATGAGTAACTTTGACAATCAGGGTAGAAACTTGCCTAAACCGCAAATCTTGGTTTGTGATGCCCATTGAATTAATGATAAATTAGCTCGAAATTTAATTATTTAGGGCGAATATTTTATATTGCATTGCAAAAAAAACAAAAATAATTCTAAAAAATATGAAAGCAATTTGGAATGGTAAAGTAATCGCCGAAAGCAAGGATACAGTGGTGGTAGAAGGCAACCATTATTTTCCGGCTGATTCTATGCAAAGTCAATATTTTGAGGCGAGCAATCACCAAACAGTTTGTCCTTGGAAAGGGCTGGCTTCTTATTATCACTTGGCGGTAGAGGGCAAAAAAAACGAAAACGCGGTTTGGTACTACGCCGAACCCAAAGAAGCCGCCAGCCATATCAAAGGGCGGGTAGCTTTTTGGAAAGGTGTGCAAGTGGTAGATGAATAGTGGGTGAGGTTTAAGGGGTTAGGGGGTAAAAATTAGTAAAATTTTGGTTTCCATCTTTGTATCAAATGCCATCGAGGGTGATTATTCTTGGCGATGGGTGATTATAGTATATTTTATCATAAATCATTGATATTCAAATACATACAGAAAAAATCAAAATTATAATGTCTTTCTAAATGGCAAGCAAAGTCAAAAAAAATATTTTATAAATTATAGATAATCCAATAATTTTGCTACTGATTGATGTTTAAATCATCTAAAAAAAAACACTGAATCATAGAATCCATAATTGACTTAAACATTTAACCCCTTAAAAAATATGAGTTTAGACAAAAACGGCATTGCCAAACGCATTGCCAAAGAATTGCGTGATGGAATCTATGTCAATTTGGGTATTGGAATTCCGACTTTGGTAGCCAATTATATTCCCGAAGGAATGAATGTGGTTTTACAATCCGAAAACGGTTTGCTGGGAATAGGTCCTTTTCCCAAAGAAGATGAAGTAGATCCCGATTTAATCAATGCCGGCAAACAGACCATTACTTATCAGACCGGCGCATCTTTGTTTAGTTCGGCGGATAGTTTTGCGATGATTCGTGGCGGGCATATCGACCTTACCATCTTGGGCGCAATGGAAGTATCGGAAAACGGCGATATTGCCAACTGGAAAATCCCGGGCAAAATGGTGAAAGGAATGGGAGGCGCGATGGATTTGGTGGCTTCTGCCAAAAATATCATTGTGGCTATGCAACAAGTGGACAAATACGGCAAATCCAAAATGCTCAAAGAGTGTTCGTTGCCGCTTACCGGCGTGGGTTGTGTCAAAAAAATTGTAACCGAATTGGGGGTGTATGAAGTATTGCCCGAAGGCGGATTTAGGTTGCTGGAGCGTGCGCCGGGTATCAGTGTAGAGGAGATTGTAGCCGCAACCGAAGGCAAATTGATAGTGGGCGAAGATGTACCCGAAATGGTGATTTGATTTCTTAGTAATTGACTGATAATCAATGAGTTAAAATAGATTTAAAATTTAAAAAGGTACTACCATACAAATTTTAAATGAAAAATTATAACTCATTGATTATCAGCATTTTACAACTCAATGTATTTGCGTGCAAATCATAAGTATATCGTAATTCAGCTTAAAATTTCCTGAAACCAAATTTGGAAGGTACAATGGCGTTAAAAGTTGTTAAAAAAATTAATTTTTCTTTGTTATCCAACATATCATTTTTAGGTAGTGCCACAGATGTAATGCTGAAAATTACCTCAATACCTTTTCACTAATTATGTTCAGCATTATATTTAAGGCACTACCTTTTAAAAATATAATTAATTGAAAATCAGGCAATTAAATAATTTCTAACTCCTAATTATTAATTCTCAATTCCTAAGGGTCTAATGCCTAACAATTTTTTTCTT
This sequence comes from Microscillaceae bacterium, assembly GCA_025455045.1. GTDB lineage: Bacteria > Bacteroidota > Bacteroidia > Cytophagales > Microscillaceae > JALONJ01. Next base: position 10,700 of record JALONJ010000091.1, read on the forward strand.
AATTTTTTGGCTTTCCTCATTTGTTAGTTGTTGAATAAACTTTTTCACCCTTTCATCTTCTAAGTCCATATATATTTTATAGCTTATATCTTTAATCGTTAATCGCTCGGGGTTGGAAAAATAGATTAATTCTGACTCATATTTTTCTAGGGCTAAGGCACTCGCAAAACTCATCTTCTCTTGATTAATTTGAGGGTTTTTCCAAATAGCTCGGCGTTTACCTGATTTTTCGTAAATATCCTCCAAATACTTTTGTACTTCTTCAAATTTTAAATACGCTATTGGCTTAATTCCCAATATTTTATCTTCAAAAATCAAACTAATTCCAACCAATTGACTCTTTGAAAATGAATTGTTTAAGGCTTTAAAATAATATCTTTTTAGTTCTAAATGGATTGCCTGAATGGGGACTGTATCCGGCTTTGCAGCATCATTTGTGTAATAGCTTAATTCTTGGGCTACTTCGTTATAAGCCATTTTATTATCAAATGTCTGAGAAGGATAGCTGGGGCGATATGCGATAATTCGTTGATTTTCAATCCCTTCCAGCAAATATTTGACAAGCAGATTAGATTTTTCGATAAATGCTCGGTTTTCCATTTTCTGAAAATCTAAAATTGAATAGGTTGTAGTGGTTAATTTCCCATTGGGTAATTTTAAAAAATAGGGTTCGCTGAGTTCGCCGGTTTTTTTGGGTTTAAATTGTTCTTTGGCATTACAAATCCATTGCCCTTTTAAATTTTTAGGTAAATGATATTGTGCTATTAGTTGGGTCGATAATTGACTTTTGGGATTAGAAGCGGCTTCTTGGGATTTATTCAAAAAGAATTTAGAGCTTTTGAAATATCGCTTTTCTAAGGCTTCAGCTAAAGATATTTGCAAGGTATTGTCTTCCAGGTGATACCAATAAGCCTCTAAATCTTCAAAATTTTCTTTTGATAAAGATTGTCGGAAAGTTTCGTTCAAGTATTTCTTTACCTCATCCCAACGAAAAGTAGCAAAAGTTTTTTCATTCAAATCAATCGAGCTAGGTTTAATAAGGCTAATTGCTTGAATTTCAGATGCTTGCGTGCGATTATCGGGGATTAAAAACCCTTGAATTTCAAACTCCTTTAAATCAGCGGCTTGAATAAAAGATGTATCCTCAGCCGAAACTGTCCAATAAGCCAGACTATTCCTAAAATCGTTGATACTCATTGGCTTAGAAAAATCAGCAAATTTATCCGAAGGGTAAAATGCTTTGATTTCCCCTTCATTTGCGCCCTGCAATAAATAATGGTTAATCTCTTTGGCGGGTACAAAAAAACACTGGTTGGGGAAATCTTGGCTATGAATAATTTCCCAAATTTCAATTTTATTGTTTTGGGCAGACAAATCACCTACTCCCAAAATAAGCGTTAAAAATAGGAGGAGGACACTTCTCCTACAATCAAAAACTGCCTTTGAAATATTACGCATAATTTTTTAATTTATATTCGTGCTTTTTTTCTAAGTAATTGATAATTAATTATTTATGCTTATTCTTGCCCTAAAAAAGAAATATTTATAGACTCAATAATTGGGCATTTATTTCTTGGATAATTTTGTCAGGAACTACTCTTGCCGGTCCAAACTCCCTAAAATTACTGATTTTTTGGATTTTTTCTCTTTTGGGATAGCCTCCGCCATACAAGGGATCCATATCGACTTCTACGTAAATAACCAAATCATTGCTAAGAAAAATATCCACCAGCCCACTTCTCGCGTTTTCTACCTCAGCATCATATTCCCAATGGGCAATCACCTCATACCTTTGCGGTGCAGGTACATAGATTATTTGGGTATCTGTAATTACCTCAAAAACAATATGTGGTGATTTTTGCATAGTTTTTTGTTTTTTTAACTTCTAGGAATTAATTTTTATAAGTAATTGATTTATAAATAGTTACAAATTATTACCTAGATAAAAGATTTGTGAAAGTGATTGATTTCTTTTTGAAGATTTTTATTTACTCAAAGTTTTCTCCAACATCCCTCGCAAATAATCTATATCTTTTTGGCGGTCGGAGATGCGGGATTCGTGGTGTTTTATTGACTAAGTTTTCCACCATTTTCCAAAGATTTGACCGTTTGAGTTTTGAGTCGGCGTTGCACTTTTTTAATATCCTCTTCGGCGGGGAGGTTTTCGGGGACAATGTTATTTTTGAGTAAAAGATTTCGCACATCTTGGTTATTTTTGCTATGTTCTTTGGTAATAGCGGTTTCACCATATAAATCTTCACTTTTGATATTGAAATTAGTGATTTCTGTCGCTAAGTTCTTGGCAGTGATAGTAATAGTAGGCAAAAAATCGGCTAGAGGGCGGTTTTTAGGAATAGCTAATTTATTTTTCATTTGCTCAGTCGTATTTCCGCCAAATAAAACGGCATCTCCTTTACTCCTGATTCGACTAAAACCGGCATTATCCACCCCTCTTTCATAAATGTTTTTCGAAAGTTCGGTTTCATTTTGGCTAAGTTTTTTTCGGGCTTTGAGGCGTTCGTCCAACAATAATCTTTCCTCCAAAAGTTCTTGTTTGCGGGTTTGCAAAGCAAAATAAGTTTGGGCGAAAGCAACCGCTTCTTTTTGTGGGTCGGCATTTTGGGCTATTAAATAGCAAGCGTAACGAGTAAGCATTATATCCTCAATTTCTCTTTGCGAGCCACTACCCAAGTCGACCATTTTGTTGATACCAACAAAATGGTCTGAAACCTCAGAAAGCGCATTTTTACAAGCCGTTTTAGCTTTCTCAATGATTTTTAAGAAATTACGCCATTCGGTATATTCCAGTAATTTTTGCAAATCGCGGGCATACCAAAATTCTACGCCATTGTAAGAATGAGCATATTCTTCAAAAGTAGTGGTAAGAGAGGTAATGAGTTGTTTGTTCATTTTGTCTAGGTTTTAGTATTATAAATTTCATTTTGAGAGCGTTTTCTCCAACAAACTATGCAAGCGGTCGATTTCTTTTTGGAGGTCGGTGATGCGAGATTCGTAGAGTTTTCGTTCAGCTTCAGCTAAACCTTGGTTATGTTGATAACCAATACCATTTGCTAATGAATTGTCATTAAAACTTTGATTTAGTAATAGTTTATCTCCATCAAATGTAATTAAATCTAGTAATTCTACTTCTAATGCTTTGGCAATTTGCACTAAACGCGAAAAAGGAACATCAGTTTCATCACGCTCTATACGACTATAGCCATTTTGAGACATAGATAGCTTGTCAGCCATTTCATCTTGAGTAAGACTACGTAGTTCACGCATTTTTCTAATATTGCTTCCTATTTTCATAATTTTATTTTTTAGTTTAAATATCATTAATAAGTTTTAAATATCCAAAAAAATAAATTAATAAACTTTATAAGGTTTGAATACAATACTATTAATGGATATATTTGGATTCAAAAAATTCAAAGTTATGAAAACATTAATCTTCACATTATTGCTTATCTGCTTTACTATCCAATACTTTTATGCTCAAAATCAGACTTTACAAGAAACAAAAGATTGGATTAAGGAAAAAATAGAAATGTATGGCTTTTCAAACTATCGCCAGCAACATCAATTTGTTATAAATTATGAAACCTGTATTATGAAAATTCATAAAAAGCAGATTATTTATGTAGGTGAAAAAATGGAGCTTAATAGTAATATTACTATTCCTATATCAAAATTATCAAAAATATATCTTCAAGATAATGAAAGTAATATTTGGTTATATTTGAGAATAAAAAATCGAGAAAATTTAATAAAAGAAAAGGTTATTGAATTAGGTCAAGATAATGATATTAATGAAGTTATATTAATTCTTGATAAGAATGCTATTAATAGTAATAATATGAAACAAAGACTAAGCACAGCATTCAATCATTTGATTAAACTTTGTGGTGGAAGTGTTTTAGATGATAAATTTTAACGAAATTACCATAGCTAGTCAGAATTTGTAATTCCAACACCATAACTAAAGAGCTTCCAATTCAAAAAGCCTTTTCTAGCCCAGAAAAGGCTTTTTGTATATCTTAATTTTTCTGATTCTAACATTTTTGGTGGTTTTGTTGAAAACCGTTCTTAGATGCCGCAATAAGGAGGTTTTCCAGCCAACACTCGGCATAGGTAAAACCGTAAGAAATTATAACCCAGTGCCAAAGCTCGGATGGTGAGTTGGGCGGAGGCAAAATGACCGTGAAAATACTGGGCATTGACCAAAAATTTATCCAGTGGTCTGATAGCTCTATCCACCATATTGGAGGTTCTTTTACCCCCACAATCAAATGAAGTGGCAAATAAATCGGCATTATTTTTCATCTTTTCAATTTGACTTAGAACGGTCTTAGATTCTATTTTATCTTTTGCCCATTCATCTATTTGCGTGATTTTTTGGACAAAAACTTCTTTTGAATCCGCTTGGTAAGCCTGCCAAACTTGATTAAACAGCTCATTTCTATGCGGTTCTTTTTTGGAAATACTCCTGATTTTGATATAGGCGTGTAAAAAACAAAGGATCAAGGTCGTATTGACAAACAAAGAACGCCAGGTTTTTCGGGTGGCTGCCCAACCATCCGTATTTACGCTATTGGGTTGATAATCAGGCACTAAGTGCTGAACCTCCGTCTTGAAAACTTGATAGCCTTGTTTTAAACCCGCTTCATCTTCGGTAGCGGAAAGAGCTGCCCCTAAGATACAATTGCTACCCGCAATGATACAAGCATATACCTCTTGACCGTTCCAGTGGGTGATTTTTTCGTCACTTACGAGGTCTTGGGGTAAGTCAGTTAATGATTTCACGGTGGTTTCCACGAGGCTGAACTTGCCTAGATGTTGGAAACGCCGAAGCCACTTGGCTTGGTTCTCACCAGCACAGGCAACCACACTATCCAAGGATGTCCCCCGAAGTAAAAGCAGTAAACCGGCTTGACAATCGCTGGTTTTGCCACTCAGATAAGGCATCACAAAACTAGGCTGAATCGTATAAATATGACCCGTCTGGATGAATTCTATTCGCCGATAGCTTAAATCCATTTTAGCCGACTTCCGAATATCGTGCAACTTGAAACCCGTCTTAAAATCTTCGCCAAAAAGATTTTGAAACTGGGTATCTAAATTCTCTATCCAGGCTCTAAATAATTTAGGCTGGCTAACTATCTGATGATAAACCTCTTCACGGATAGGTAAACGAATAACGCGGATTCCTTTGGGGGTTTGAATAAAATTTTCTTTATTTGCCTGGCGTTTCCGAACTAGCAAATCTTGATTTGTTTCTTTGGATTCCATCTAAACTTGGCTTGGTAAATCTGTTTCGCAAACAAATATCAGCCAAGTTTTTTTACTTTGTATGACCA
>JALONJ010000521.1 GCA_025455045.1 Microscillaceae bacterium
TGCTGATTATCAATTGCTTATACTTTTTGTTATTTTTATAAATGTAAAAGTTAAAATATCAAACTTTTGTTCAGTTATTTTACAGTGGGAATTGCTGAAAAAGTTATGATATTTTATGTAACTATCTGATTATCAGACACTTAGTAAATGAATCGAAACTAGAAACTGTCCGAACTATTGATTTTATGAGAACGCTGATTTTTATGATTGTTAAGATTAGGCAGATTTTTTATCCTAAAAATCATAACAATCCGCCTAATCAGCGTTCAAAACCACCTAAATATGTCCAAATGTTTGATAATCAGGTTTTAATTAGTTTTAAAAAAATAAAATTTTGAAACTTCAAATCAATTAAAAAAATAGTCCAAAATGATTTTAAAACAGTCTCTTAAAGTATTTTTATAAGTAACTGATAATCAGTAGATTATTACATTTTAAATTAAAAACTACGGCAAATTATTCATTATACCTCTATTTACGCTTAGTATATGCCTTTATTTATCTTCTTCATTGTATTCTCTATAAGCTATGCAACTCACGCCCAAATGGACAATCAGCCCTTGGGAGGCAGAGCCTTGGGCAGTGCCAATGCCGTAGTTACGGTAAGCGATGCTTGGAGTTTGTTCAACAACATTGGAGCTTTGGCGCAGGTAGAGCAGACTTCTTTCTTATTGGCTTATGATTATCGGTATGGATTTGCGAGTTTTCAGACTATAGCTTTTGGAGCGGTTGCTCCTTTGAAAAAAGGAGTAGCGGGTATTCATTTCACCCGCTTTGGTGATGAGTTGTATAACGAACAAAAAATAGCTTTGGGCTACAGCTACCAATTGGCAAATGTGAGTTTGGGGCTTAAAATCAATTATTTACAAGTCTATTTGCAAGATTTGGCAAGTCGGGGCAATCTGGTTTTTGAATTGGGTGGGGTAGCCAAATTGAGCAAAACACTCACTTTTGGGGCGCATATCTATAATTTTAGCAGTAGCCAAATCAACGCCGATTATGACGAGTCCATCAAAATTCCGATTGTAATGAAAGCGGGCTTGGCTTATCAGCCCATCAAAAGCCTGAGTTTGGCAATCGAGACCGAAAAAAATCTTGAATTTCCCAATCGTATAAAATTTGGGCTTGATTATCAATTGGTTAAGAACGTAAACCTACGAACCGGTATTCAAACCCAGCCTTTTGTCAATCATTATGGTATTGGATTTCGCCCACGCCGTTGGCAATTCGATTATGCTTTACACACCCACAGTACCTTGGGTTGGGCGCACCATATTTCCTTGACTTACAAGCTAGACAAAACATCGCAAACCAAACCATAATGCCCAATTTTATCCGCAAAAATTGCCTCAAACACAAAATATTCTTGAGCTTGTTAGCAAAATTCAAAATAAATAGTTACTTTTAAATTGAATTTCAAAAAAAATAATTTTATTTTTTGGCATATCCAACTTATTATCAATTATTTAGTAGCTCGATAGGCGTAATTAAGGACTGATATACCTATTCATAATTGCATTAATTTAGAAATGAAAAACACAAATTTCTTTATCTTGACGCACTGCCAATACATAATTAAAAGGATATATTTTTCAAAATCTATTTTACAAAACTCTGATAATCAAATACTTACAAAATAAATCGAGAGCTTACACTAATTGACCCAAATGACAAACCAAACTCTCAAAAAAAACATCAAAATTGACAGCATTAAGTTATGTACAAACTATTCGGCGGTATTTTGTGCCTTTGCCTACTCAACGGGTGTGCCAAACCGCCTCAAATAACCCGTTTTGAAGCCACCAGCCTCAAACTTAAAGCCGGACAAACAACCCAATTGTCGTGGGCAACAAGTGCTACCAAAAAAATTACCTATGCGCAAATCAAGGGAATGGACACTATCTTACCTCCCAATGGCTCACTATGGGTCAAACCTACCCAAACCCGCGATTATGAACTCCAAGTAGCTTACAAAAAAGCCGGACAAACGCTTGTCATCAATCAAAAAGTTTCTATTGAGGTAAACCCCAACGAACTCCCTCAACCCGAATTTACCCGTCAGCCTTTTTTGAAAGGGCAAGATTCTATCGCAGTAGGCGATTTTGTAGAATTAAAATGGTTGGTACGTCCGCAAGCCAAGAGCTTGATAATCAATGAGTTGGTAAATGACAATATCGTACATACTTGGGACAACCTCAAAACCGAAGACACCCTAAGTGTAAAACCCATCAAAAACACTATCTATCAACTTGTGGCTGTATATGAAAAAGATTCATTAAAACTCACCCACTCGGTCAAGGTTGCCTCCGGCTTTTTTACCGGTACGCGCGCTATTGTAACCGGCGACGAAGCCCAATTGATTTGGCAAGTTTTTCCCAATATCAAGGATTTGGTTTTAGAAAAAAAAGAGAATATTTATACCATTGAAGTATTGAAACAAAATATGCCCCTGCGTGGCAAGCAAGTAGTGCGCCCCGAAACCACTACTGAGTATATTTTGAGTTTGATAGGACATACACACACGCGCTTTGTCCACAAAATTGAAGTATTAGATGGTATGCTCACCGGCGACAAGTTGATTTATGAAGGTGAAACGGCGGTGTTATGCTGGCGTACCAATCCAAAAGCCCAAAAAATATGGCTTGAACAAACGCGCAACGGTCAGCCCGAAGTAGTGTATGATGGGCTTGCTAGAGAGGGAAAACTCGAGCTAAAGCCCCAACAAACCACCGATTATGCTTTGGCTGTACAGCTTCCCGACAAAATAGTGCGCTACCCACATTCAGTAGCCGTGCGTATCGGTAAAGCTACTCTCCAAACCAAGAACTCCGGCAAAAATCGGGTTTATCAATCCACTTCGCCCATCAATCAGAACTTGGTGATAGAAAGCATTGACAAAGATATGGCATTCAATCAGCCCGATATGATTAGTTATAAACCCATTACAGTTTATTTTGATTTCAACGAGAGTAAAATTAATGACAAAACCAAACCGTTTTTAAATACCGTATATATGCACCTCAAAACTCGCCCCAATTCGGTCGTTGAGATTACCGGATTCTCCGATTTGAGTGGTACTCCCGAAGGGTGTATGCGAGTTTCATTGGCCCGTGCCGAAGCAGTGCGTGATTATTTGATTCAAAAAGGCATTAATTCCCATCGTATTCTCACCAAGGGGTCAAGCCGTACCAATCCACTTTGGCATCGGGAAAAAGAAAATTGGCAAGCCCAGGAAAATCGGCGTGCCGAGATATTGATTATGGAATAACTGCATACGAAGTTTTCCTAGAGTCTGCCGGAGGTCGATTTATTTTTTACAAGAAATTTTGAAGTGATTTTTTCAGTTTCTTCAAAATCTTAAAAACCAAATAATCAACTGATAATCAACATTTTAGCTATAAATTTGCTTTTGAACAAAGAAAAATATTCACAAAAAAAGCGAAAAAATATCGATGAAAATTTGGCAAATAAAATTTTGTTCCTAAATTTGCACCCACTTTGGAAACAAAGGATTGGTAAAAAATAAAAAGGGGTGATACCAGAGTGGCCAAATGGGGCAGACTGTAAATCTGCTGGCGTACGCCTACGGTGGTTCGAATCCATCTCGCCCCACCCTTTCAATTAGGAATGAATGAATTGAAAGTTGAAGTATTTTATCTATTTTGTATAAATAATTCTACATTCCTAATTTCATATTCAATAAGCGGGAGTAGCTCAGTTGGTAGAGCGACAGCCTTCCAAGCTGTAGGTCGCGGGTTCGAGCCTCGTCTCCCGCTCTATTTATTTTTAACCAATCCTATTTTTTTCAAGCCGACGTAGCTCAGGGGCAGAGCACTTCCTTGGTAAGGAAGAGGTCATGGGTTCAATTCCCATCGTCGGCTCTGATATCTCCAAAGTTTTTTAAACAAAAACCTATTTATTTTACATTTAAACTGAGGATTTTCAAAGATGGCAAAAGAACAATTTGACCGCTCGAAACCCCACGTAAACGTTGGTACTATCGGTCACGTTGACCACGGTAAAACTACTTTGACTGCCGCAATTACTTTTGTACTTGCTCAAAAAGGCTTGGCAGAAAAAAGAGATTTCTCGTCAATTGACAACGCTCCTGAAGAGAAAGAAAGAGGTATTACTATC
>JALONJ010000092.1 GCA_025455045.1 Microscillaceae bacterium
ACTAAACAAATCATAACTCATTGATAATCAAACCCTTATGAAAATATTAATTCCCTTATTTGTAACATTTTTCGCGCTGACCTCGGCTTTTGCCCAGCAATATAAACTCGGGTTAAACTTTGATGATGATGCCTACAAAAAAGTCGAGAAAAAAGCCCAATTGATGACCCGCGATTACACCATTATGCCCAAAAGTTATTCCTTAAAAAAATACTCGCCTACTCCTGGCAATCAAGGGCAAACCGGAACTTGCGTGGGTTGGTCGTCCACCTACGCCGGTCGCACTATTTTGGAGGCAAAAGCCAATGGCTGGACGGATAAAACCGTGATTGGGCAAAATATTTTTTCGCCGTATCTGCTGCTACTGACCAACATCATCGCACCTTTGGCAAAAGACAATCGCTCTACAGAGCTTAATCTGTCGCCTATTTTAAGGACTTGATTGCCTTTTTTGATACTCCCTTTGATTTGTTGGACAATGTAGGTGTCTTGGGCAAAAGCAAAGTTAGTTAAAATTATTAAAAATACAGTCGTTAAAATTGTTTTAAGCATTTGTTTAAGGTTTTAAAGAGGAATCAAAATAATTTTGCAATAAACGTTGGAGTTTTTTTGCAATCGTAAAAATTTCATCTTTGGTGGCATCATAAGACAAACTTACGGCGTATTCATCATTTTGCATTACCACAAAATTCCAATATCTACCTTGGATATATGCCCCAAAAATCGGAATATTTGCGCCAATTGTTTCATTATCCGTTTTAGCACTTACCATCGCAATTAATAATTGCCCCAATGGGTCAGCTTCATTTCCTTTTTCTCGTTTATACTCGTGTAAACAAAAATAAGGGGCAATAGGGTCTTGCTCGCCGGATGCCAACAAATAATCCACTTTACCACTTACATTAATCAAGGTGTCTTTTTCGGTTAAGTGCAGTCTTTCCCGATGTTGCAAAAAATCAGGAAGTTTTTGTAAATCAGCTTCTACTCTTAAAATTGCTTCGGCAAAAGGTTGATAATTGGGATGTTGATAACGGATCAATTTGAGTAAAGGGGCAATAAATTCAAATTTTAAAGTAGCCTCGTTCCACGCGAGTGTGTGAGCGCGGAGGTCTTCTTGTAGTTGAATCAATGTATTATTTTCTATCTCTGTAAGCACTTCTAAATCAGCACTTAGCCATTCTTCCAAAGTGGATAATGAAGGCTGACGTTTTAAATCAAAGCAAGCATTTACCTGCGAAAACTTCCAATTTTCAAATGATTTCATCTCGATTTGATATTCGTAAAAAGATTGTTGCTCAACCGACCATTGTTTGCGCTGTAAATCTGCCAATTTATTGAACTTATCCAAAATACTTATATCCAAGTGATTAGATTCCGAAAAATTAAGAATTTCTGAATCTAACCAATTAGGTAATTTAAAACTATCAGCCTTAGCTAATAAATCTAACAAAAGTCCAAATTGCTCAATCGGTGAAAGTTGTTTCGCCAATTCGATGATTTGGGTAGCTTCGAGTTCGGTTTGCAGTTTTTCAATAACTTCCATATTGGCGATTGATTTTATTAAAAAATACATTTTTTGCCTAAAAACTCAAACTGAGAGGCTTATTTTCGGGGTTTTCAATCCAAAAATACCTGACCTGTTAATTTAAGCGGTTTCCGACAATTGTTTTTCTATCAAACTTTTTATGCCTTTGATAATTCGAAAAATATCAAAAATTTCGTCATTGGTACAAGCATAAATATTACTAATGGCATATTCTTGATTTTGTAAAACCATAAAATACCAACTTCGTCCAATCACATAACAACCATATACCGGCTGATTATTTTGATTTAAGTGTTGGGCTACGAGCATTGCTATCAAACACTGCCCACGGGGATCACCATCAGGGTCAGTTTGTCTTTTATATTCTTTCAGACAAAAGAAAGGCTTTTTAGGACTGCGAAAGCCCGAAGCAATCATTCCATCTACCTTGCCTGATAGCTCAAATTCACCAATGGTCGTGGCTAATTCACGCTCTAAGAAGTAAGAAAATCGCTCATTATCAATTCTACTTAAAATAATCAAAGGGCTGATAAATTTATTTTCAAGCTCTACTTCATTCCAATCATCGCCTCCTAAAGCATACAACTCTTGTAATTGGATTAAGTACTGTTTTTCAAAATCATTAGGTTCATATTTGTATGCCAACAAATGGGTCAATGCGGCTAATTGCTTGACTTGGCGAAGCCCTAAAATTTCATCAATCTTATCCAGTGTCCACTCTCTAAAATTACTCTTGATCATTTTGGTAGTTATTTTAAAGCAAATATACGGTTTTAGCGCGTTTTTTGGCTTTAAAAACTCGAAATTTTACCACACCCTAAAGTCATTGACCAAGTTTTCTATTCGGCTGGTGGGCTGTTGTTTGCCCCCGGTGAGCTGGACGACTTGCTCGGCTACATATTGCTGAAGTTCCGATAGAGCTATTTTGCCGTCTTGGGTGGTATCGATTTCTTTTTACAAAACAAGAATTATGGTTCTTCAGGGATTTTAACGCACTGGTGGATAATGGTTGCTTATGGGGGACACAAGCAACGGCTATAAATTCTATAGTCATCTACATAAATCATACGCTCACTAACTCAATATGAAAAACCAGAAAAAAATGGACTATTCTTATCAAAAATGTTTGCAACATCCGTTATATTGCTAGTCAGTTGCCAATTAATCAGTTACTTTGAAAAACAAGTTCTAAGAGAGCTTTTGTTTATGATAAAATTGGCAATGTAAACAAATCATAACTCATTGATAATCAAACCCTTATGAAAATATTAATTCCCTTATTTGTAACATTTTTCGCGCTGACCTCGGCTTTTGCCCAGCAGTATAAACTCGGAATGAACTTCGACGACGAGGCTTACAAAAAAGTCGAGAAAAAAGCCCAATTAATGACCCGCGATTATACCATTATGCCCAAAAGTTATTCTTTGAAGCAGTATTCGCCCATTCCCGGCAACCAAGGACAAACTGGGACTTGCGTGGGCTGGTCGTCCACCTACGCCGGTCGTACTATTTTGGAGGCAAAAGCTAATGGCTGGACGGACAAAACCGTGATTGGGCAAAATATTTTTTCGCCGGGTTATGTTTACAAACTCATTAGTACTGACCCCACTTGCCAAAACGGAACGTATATCAATGATGCGATGGAAACTTTGCAAAGTCGAGGCGCACCCAAGCTCAAAGATATGCCTACTACGTGTGTGCCAAGTATTCCGAGCAATATCCACACTCTAGCCGCCGCTTACAAAATCAAAGGTTTTGCCCGCTTGTTTGAAAATGATGCAACCAACGCCCAAATCATTCAAAGTACCAAAAAATCAATTGCCAACGGCAACCCCGTAATTATTGGTATGAAATGCGCCGATTCGTTTTTTAATGCCAAAGGAGCTTGGCAGCCCACCGAAGACGCTAGTCTGAACTACGGCGGACACGCGATGTGTGTCATTGGCTATGATGACGATAAATACGGCGGGGCTTTCGAGATTCAAAACTCTTGGGGAACAAACTGGGGCAACGAAGGCTACATTTGGATTCCGTATGATACCTACGCCGATTTTACCAAATATGGCTACGAAATGATTGCCTTCCCGAATCCTAAGCCCAATACCATCGACTTGTCGGGCGAAATTCGCTATCAATTGGCTTCGGGCGAAACCATGGAAGCCGAGTTTGTGAGTAGCAAAGGCAATTTGGGTTATTATAAACTCAAAGAGGCTTATACTTCCGGTACCAGATTCAGGTTGTATATTTCCAACAATCAACCGGCGTATGTCTATGCCATTGGTACGGACGAAACTCAAAAAATCTTTAGCATTTTTCCGCATCAGGCGGGTATCAGTGCCGCTTTGAATTATGAAAGTAACAATGTGGCAATTCCCGACGAAAAAAACGTAATCAGAATGGACAATACCGTAGGCAAAGACTATTTGTGTGTCTTGTATTGCAAAGATGCCTTGGATATCGAGGCTATCAAAGCCCAACTTGCCCAGTTGAACGGCAATTTTGTCAATAAAATCAATACAGTTCTGAAAAATAGATTAGTCAATAGTGCTACCAGCCAATTTGAGGCGGGCGAAATTAAATTTTCTGCCGAAAGTGGGGGCAAAACCGTTTTGGCGGTGATTGTAGAGATTGAGCATAATTGATTGATTGTGAATGAGTTATGCTGATTTTAAATCTTACACTTTTGCAGGAAAATTGTAGCACAAGTTTTCTAGCCTGCGTGCCAAAGCAGCTTTGGATTGCATCTAAGCTAAATAATTACTGCAAAGTAGTGAAAAACTAATTCAAAAATATAATCACCTGATTATCAATTAGTTATAGGTGATTTGATTTTTTACAAAGATTCAATTTGCTAAATTTTGAAATTGCCATTAATATCATTTTAAAACAGTTTTTCAGAGATAAAAACGTAGGTGTAGTTGTGCTTAAATTTAAAAATATTACTTCCAAAATATGGCTAAATTACAAGAACCAACTTGGTCAGATGCAATGGAGTTGGCAATTATTGAGTTGGGATACATTGCTACATTAAAACAAATTTATCAAACTGCACCTAAATTTAAAAAATTTAGCGGCTTAACTCCGCACAAAACAATCAATGAACGTGTACAGAGAGATGATAGATTTTACAAACTAAGACCCGGTCTGTATGGTTTAAAAACTCATTTGGATAAACTTCCTGATGCGTATAACCCTAAAATAAAGAAAACTGCTGAACAAGAAAGTCTAATTACCCACGCGTTTGTTCAAGGAATGTTAATTGAAGTTGGTAATATATTGGGATACAGAACGTTTTGCCCCGACAAAAGCGGTATATTTTTAACCAAAAAATTAGAAGAAATTACCACCCAAAAGGAAATCCCTTTATTTACTTTTGAAAATATCGTGAATAAATCAGTTCGTTATATTGATGTCGTTTGGTTCAACGAAAGGCAATTTCCTAAATGTGTGATAGAAGTTGAAAATACAACAGATATACGTGATGGATTAGTCAAATTTGTTGAGTTGCAGGACTTTATGACTGAAATGATGATTATTGCCCCACAAACCAAATTTGAAAAGTTTAATATTGAAATAGCTAAATCTGCATTTGTAAGTATTAAAAATAGGGTAAAATTTTTTGATTATGAATATGTAGAAAAACTTTATAATCACCAAATAGCATCACAGCAGTTCAAGTCATTTTTTTAAAAGGTTGTTTGAAAATGATATTAGAAAAAATAGCAATTTGGATATTTCTCAAGGATTTAAGTTTCCCAAACTGCTACTTCATCAAGATATTTATTCAAGCAATTACAGTTGAATTAAAAAAAGTAATTTGTCTTACTCCTTCTCAACTGGCGCAAATCTTAGGCTTGTGCCGACTATTCCGAAAGCGTCTCGTCTTCCTCCGCGAAGTGAAGTAAGGGTCAGGCTAAGTTTTAATTAGTTAATATACTGATTATCAGGTATTTAGCTATGTATCAAACCCAGCTTATTCGCGCGCAATTCTTTACTGGTGCAAGCTTTCAGGCGCGAGAACTTGTCCAACCAAGCCTATTATCTTTTTAGCCGCGTGAAGATGATTATACCTCTGGGCGTAGTCGCGGTGAGGGTATTTTTATCTTCAGTGAATACACATTGCCAAACTTCTTCAGTTTCTTGTGGCGTTGCCGTAAAAGTACCTTTGGCTAGGTCATATTCATTTATTTTCATTCCAAAATAGGCTTCGGCTTTTATTTTGCCTGCTGAAACCGAAAAACTATCATAATTTTGGTCTATATGCATTTCCAAACCTTCTGTTTGGGCTTGAAAACGCCCTGCGTAAGGGTAATACTCCTCTTGGACGGATTTAAAAGTAGCGTTTTGGTAATCTAATTTGTAATAGTGAAAAGCTTTGTAATTTTCTTCTCCCGTTTTTTTAATGTCGTACATTTGAAAGTCTTGCTCTTTGTTAATCACGGTAAAATTTCCGTCTATGACAGTCGTGTGTAGGCGCATACTCATATAAATCGAATAACTGACCAGATTGATAGCTGAGGCAAGCTCGCCTTTGGCATCATAATTTAGTAAAACCACCAGTTTGGTTACTACACCGGCTTTTTTTTGGGTTTCATCACTATAATACACCACAAGACTTGTGTGGTTGGGAATGAGCGATATATTTTCTACTGCATAATAAGAGATAGTTTTATTTTGTGCATATACTTTTGCCTCGGGAAG
This sequence comes from Microscillaceae bacterium, assembly GCA_025455045.1. Classification (GTDB taxonomy): domain Bacteria; phylum Bacteroidota; class Bacteroidia; order Cytophagales; family Microscillaceae; genus JALONJ01. Next base: position 6,248 of record JALONJ010000092.1, read on the forward strand.
CATTAAAGTCCCCGAAGAAATTTCCGTTGGCTCCGGCAGCATTACAGCCCCAATAAGTCCATTACCTGAATTTTGGAATATTTGATTTTTTTTGCTGGTATCCGCCGGAATTATTTTGTCGTAAATGTGTTTTTTTACATCTGAATAAGAAAGGCGTTTGAGTTTGGGGTTATTTGCTTCGCATTTGGCAAAGTACGCACTGTCAAAAGAATAAGGAGGCATCATCTTTTTTCCCAGTGGAAAAAGGGCTTTAAATTTTTCAAAATCTTGGGCTTGAGCAGGCAAGATTAAACCAAAACCAATTAGAAAAAGTAATATTTTTAACATATTAATACAAAAGGATTAGGTGAAAATTATTTTATTTATATGCCGATTTTGGTGCATAGAAAAACGCTGACAAATGTAAGAAAAAGAAGAAATTTATGATTCAGTATTTCTCGACACCTATCATTCCGAAAGCGTCCAAACTTCGTCCGCGATGCAGCGCAAGGGCTAAGTAGATTTGCTATCAGCTAACAGATTGATTATCAGCCAGAGGCAGACACAGTCAAACATTTACATCATTTATTTCAAAACAACAAAACTAAGCAATTTTCAAACTTGCTTCATATAAGTATCTGATTATCAAGTATTTAGCCACATCCTAAGCCTAGCTCACCCGCACGCTAGGCAGGTTGGAAACCTAGCCCAGTATTACATAATCTTGGGTCATTGAGGGCTATTCTTGAGCTACCTTCAATATTTGTTGAATTAATTGCTCACTCATTCTAATCCCATTCTTTTGAGCTTTTTCTAATAAAGGTTTGATGGATTGAATCAAACCCATATCTTTGGCTTTCAACAATACCCCAAAAGAGCCTACACAAGTAAAACCCTGTAGTTTGGCATAATTTCTAGCGAGTTTCTCATCCAACAAAATGATATCTACTGTCAATTCTTCGGCTAAAGCTATGACTTCAGCTTCGCCTTTATCCAATAAAGTTTGCAAATGCGGTAACAAACGCTGATTTTGCACCTGCACAATTTGAATCCAAGTGTATTGTTTTAAATCAGTATAAAAATTCTTGTCTTTACCTTCTTCGATTTCTAAATAAACTGCTTCAGGAATGATAATTTGTTGGTAAATAGTCTGTAATAAATCAAATTGTCCAACTCCTAGCAAAGTAATGAGGGGTGTAGTATTGGACACCACAATTTTAGGCATTTTGTCGGTCTTGGTTTAAACTATCTGTATCTATGTCATTATATACATCCACACCATATTGGGCTAATATATCAAAAAAGCCAATCCTAGTTATTCCCAAAATTTGCGCGGCTTTGCCGGAGGATATTTTGCCTAACTCGAATAATTTGACCAATGCCAATTTTTTGATTTCATAGCCTAACTCTGCCTCTTGCATTTTGAGGGAAAAAGCCAAGTCATCTGGAAAATTTAGGGAAATTGTTTGCATACAGTTGTTTTTAACTCAAAATTACACTTTTTAAGTTCCCAAAACAAATTTTCCTGCCGTTATTGGTGCGTAGAAAAATACCGTTGCGCTTTTAATTACGGCTATTTCCGGACATTTTTCGCCCCCAACCACTGCTATTTTACTACAAGTTGTTGGGGTTGTTGTACCTGATAAATCCGCAAAAAAATTTAAAAGTTTGTTGGTAATTTCTATGCACCAAAAACGGCGCAATTGCTTGATTATCAATTAATTACCCACAAACAAACCTACTCTTTAACCCCCGGCTGTTTGATTTTATAATCATTGCGGGCTTTTTTGGCTTCGGCTACTATTTTTTTTACATCATCAAGCAGTTTTTTGGCATCATAGATAATGCCGTCTTTGATGGTGTATTTTACGCCGCCTACGCGCACCACCTCATTTTTTTCATTTAATTTGATTGCCCCCGTACCATACAAAACCTTGAGATTTGCCAAGGGATTTTCTTCCAAAATTACAAAATCGGCTAGTTTGCCTACCTCCACCGAGCCTATTTCTTTGTTTTTGCCCAAAGCCTCCGCGCCTTTGAGGGTAGCCGCGCGTATGACTTCCAAAGGATGAAAACCGGCTTCGCGCAATAATTCCAACTCACGGATGTAGGCAAAACCATACAATTGAAAAATAAAACCCGAATCGGAGCCGGTGGTTACGCGCCCGCCTCGATTTTTGTATTCATTCACAAAAGTCATCCACAAACGGTAATTTTCTTTCCAAGCTACTTCTTCTTCCGTCCCCCAATAATGCCAATGCGAGCCGTGCGAAATCCGGCTGGGTTGATAAAACTCCCACAAAGAGGGCAAGGTATATTCGTCGTGCCATTCGGCGCGGCGCGCCAGCATAAAATCCCGATTTGCCTCATAAATATTGAAAGTAGGGTCAAGCGTAAAATCTAATTTCAACAATTCGTCCATTACTTTATTCCAATGCTCGCTGTAGGGTTTGGCGGCTTGTTTCCAAAGTCGTCCGGCTTCTTTAAAGCGGTGCATTTCGTTGGTGTAATTGTAATCTGCCGGGTAGTCTTGGATAGTGCGGTCAGTAAACAAGGCTTCGGGCAAGCCGTACCAGTGTTCCATCGAGGTCAAGCCCATTTTGGCGGTTTGCACTACATTGAGCCAAGCCACATCAGTTTGGGCGTGGTGGCAAGCCGAGCGTAAGCCGCGTTTTTTGGCTTCGTCGAGGGCGGCTTCCATAATATCGGGGCGCGCCCCAAAAAACTTGATGCCGTTTGCGCCCTGATTGGCAATTTTATTGACCCACTCGCGCGCCATTTGGGGGGTGCTGATGCCATCGGGATTGCCTTGCCCAAAATAAGGATAAGCCTCAATGCGAGGAGCAGTAATTTCATTGTTTTTGCTGCGTTTTTGGTGGTCGAGCGTCCATTGTAAACCATTGCCGGCAGATGGGTCGCGGATAGTCGTGATGCCGTGGGCGAGCCAAAGTTTGAACACATATTCGGCAGTAGTACCCTGCGCCACCCCGCCAATGTGTCCGTGCATATCCACCAAGCCCGGTAGCAAGTACATACCTTCGGCGTTGAGTTCTTTGTCGCCGGGGTTGGCTTTGGGGCGATTTTTATCATCCAAAGGTACACCCGGGTAGCCGACATTGCGTATCTCCACAATTTTGTTTTTTTCGACCACAATATCTACCGGTCCTTGCAAGGGCGAGCCGGTACCATTGATAAGGTTTACTCCCCTGATAATGAGGCGATTAAACGGACCTTCGCCTTCGGCGCGGTTGGGGGCGGCGAGGATTTGGGCAGGAAGGCTATAGCTTAAAAAAAATGAAAAATAAATCAACAGTAAAAAATGTTTCATATCAACGGAGATTAAAAAAATTACATAATCATTTGGTTATCAGGCTTTTATAAAAAAATCAAGATAAATAAACTCCCAGCGTGCTTTCATCAGCCAATACTACCGTAATCATTTCTTGCAAAGTAGTAGAAAGGGCGTAGCCTACATAATCTGCCGAAATGGGGAAATTTTTATGCCCTCTGTCCACCAAAACGGCGGTTTGGAGCTTGTGAATTCGAATTTTTAAAAAAGGTTTGAGGCTATAGGCAAAGGTACGCCCGGTATTTAAGACATCATCTACCAATACGATGGTCTTATCTGCCAGCGAATGAATGTCCACATCAATCGTAACTTCACTTTGCACCGGATGAAATTTATCCAAACTCACCTTACATAATACCGAAGGTATAGGGCTGATTTGACCAAACTCTGCCTGAATCATTTGCGCCAAGGTATAGCCCGTACCGGCAATTCCGGCAAAAACAATGGCTGATTCCTCAAAATTATTTTCATAAATCTGAAAAGCCATCCGCCGAATTTTTTGAGAAATTTGCGTTTTATCTAAAAGTTTCTTTTTGGTCATTTTTTACTAAGCGTTTAAAAATGCAATAAAATCTTTTCGGTTTGAATTTAATGATTTTATTTTTAGTTTTTTTACCCAAACATATTTTCCTGAAAAATTAATAAGTAATGAGTTAATCCACCAGAGGCGGACAAGTTTATAAGATGTGCTGATGTGCTAATCCACCAAAGCCGGACAAGTTGTAATACATTGATTATCAGTCAGATGCAGACACGGTCAATTAATTAATTAAATTGTTTACTTTATTTTATTCTTGTTCCAAAGGTGAAAAGGGTGCATTTCAAATTTACGCGTTTCTATTGCCTCACCCTAGCCCTCTCCGAAGGAGAGGGTCATAGGTAGTAAATTTGAAACGCACCCGGTGAAATTCCCATTGGCACTTTAAATGCTATTTTGAAACAAGCCGGACTAAAATAAAAGGCAAGCAAACACAATTTGCTTGATAGTTCGGTTATCATTTAACAATTGAATCTATTGGAATTGAAATTTTGCTCTTAATCGCCTATCAAACTTTATTACTGTATAAACAATTGAAAAGTATGCAAACCAATCTATTGACCATTGTTGTAGAAAAATCTGATGATGCACTCTGGGGTCGTTTGCAAACCCCTGAGTATTTAGCAGTTACTTGTGGGCAAAATTTGGAAGAAATCCGTCAAAATATATATGATTTAATCCTTGACCACTACCAAAATGAAGGCAAAGAAGATGAGTTTTTTGTCAATCTTGCTTGGAATACGCTGTCTTTTGAATTTGTATATGATTTAAGTGCTTTTTTTGAAGAATATAGTAGCCTAAAAATGAGCAAAATTGCCCAGTTAGCCGGTATCAATAGTAGCTTACTAAGACAATATGCGGCAGGGATTAAGCATCCTTCATCGGAACAAGTCCAAAAAATTGAATTGGCAATACACACTCTTGGAGATAGACTTCTTAGTGTGCGATTGACATAAACTATCGAGATTAGGAGCGAGAAGCGAGGAGTTTTCGGACGAAAATTTCACTAGTCTTATTGATTATTTGTCTTCAATGAAGCCCCGTCAATTAGCTATATTCATTTCAAAAACGCTACATATAGAAATTTAATTTGTTGTTTTCAAAAGCTCTATAACTATCTGCGTATCCACCAGAGGCGGACGTAGTCAAGTATTTATAGAATTTTATTTGCAAAAGTTGGCGCAAAAACAAACTATTTAAACGCAAAGAACCCAAAGAAAATACCCACAAAGTTCACTAAGATCTTGGTATTTCTTGGTGAACTTGGTGGTAAAATCATTCTATAGTGTAAGCGTTTGATTATCAATCAGTTATATATTTTGGTTTCAAAAAATGAAATCTTAAAAAAATAGGTCAAACTCATCAATCCTCGCTCCTCACTTCTCAAACCTCCGCTTCAAACAAATAAAAGTGATAAGGTTCTAAAAGCAAATGTTCGTAGTCTTTGCCCACTGAGTAGGTTTTTTCGCGCCAATGTTCATAAACTTTGGTGGGATTGTCGCCCAACTCGCGGAATATGTACCAAGTAAGCGGGGTCAGGCGATTGCTAAAATTGAACAAACAAAACAATTTTTTATTGCCCAAATTTCGGACATAAGCCGCTATGTGCTTGTTGTGCGGGCTTAACCAAGTCAGGTTTTTCAAATCGGCTACTTCGGGGAGTTTTTTGCGAATGGTGAGTAGTTTTTGAGTACCGCTAAACACTTGATTTTCAATACTTTGAGCAATGTCAATTCGCTTGTTTTTTTTCCAATCAATGATGGGGCGGTGCATCCAACGATTATCGTAGTTTTTGGCTTCATCATTCAAATAACTGTAATCATTGGTATAGCCGACTTCATCGCCATAAAATAACATAGGTACTCCCCCCAAAAAGAAACTTTGGGCTTGCATCAGCAATATTTTTTGAATAGATAGACTAATCGCTTGATTATCAGATTCTTGCGCGGCTTTTTCCAAACCACACAAAGAAGCCAAACTACCACTGATACGGGCATCTTGGGTTTTGGGATTGACCGAAAACAAAGCCCCTACTGCCGGTGAGCCTTCATAACTACCTGAATAATAGTCTTTGATAAACTTTCGATGCTCATAAGCCTCAAAACCCGCTTGGGCAATCATCCAGTCGTCATAGCCCAGTCCTATATCATCGTGGCAACGGGTATAAGTAATCCACGAAGTACCCATAGGTTTTTGTTGCAAAAGCGGCTGGGCAGCCAGCATTACTCGGGTATCGCCGGTGGCGAGGGCATCCCATTGCAAAGCCATTTGGGTAGCATTGTAAGCAAAATCACATTCTCGCGCCGTAAAATGCTCAGTACCAAAGTATTTCATAATTTCTTGGGGTGCTACAATCGCCTCACCCAATAGAGCCATACCCGGGGTAGCTACGGCAACACATTGTTTGATAAGGCGTAGAAGCGTGTGGGCTTGGGGCAAATTTTGGCAAGTTGTACCCAATTGTTTCCAAATAAATGCCGGAGCATCTATCCGCAATATATCCACGCCCAAGTTGGCATAAAAGAAAATATTGTCCAACATATCCACCAATACGCGCGGGTTGGCATAATTCAAATCCCATTGATAATGATGAAATACCGTCATTACATATTTTTTAAGTTCCAATACATAAGAAAAGCTTCCGGGTGAGGCTTCGGGGAAAATATCGGGCATTGTTTGCTCAAACAGATCGGGCAAAGTACGGTCATCATAAAAATGAAAATAATCTTGGTAAGCGATTTCACCGGCTTTGGCGCGTTTTGCCCATTCGTGATGGTGCGAAGTATGGTTCAAAACAATGTCCAACATTAGGTACATATTTTCGTCTGCCATTTTTTGCCTTACCTTTTGCAAATCCGCCAAAGTGCCAAATCGTTTATCGACCTTTCGAAAATCCGATACAGCATAGCCGCCGTCACTTTCGTCTTCGGGGCTTTCAAAAATGGGCATTAAATGCAAAAAATTGACCCCCAAACGCTTTAAATAAGCCAATTTTTCGGGTAGTTTTTTTAAATTTCCACAAAATCTATCCACATACAAGCTCATTCCGGCAATTTCATTGCTCAAAAACCAATGGTCTTGTTGGGCTTTTTCCAAGTCGCGGGCTTGTAAATCAGCCCCTCGATTTTGAAAAGCGCGCGCCATTGTGAGCAATAAATTGTCAAACTCGGCTTGCCCTTGCGGATGCGCCCCATACAACTCGAAGTATAGGTCGTGAATGATGGCGGCATTGGCAATCAAGCGCGGATAAAATGCGCCCCAACCTTGTGTGGGTTGATTATCGAGAAGAAATTTCTCAATTTTGGAATGAATCAGATAGTTGTACACAATTGTATTGAATCCCCGAGTTGCCTCATAATATTGCTCAACCGCGCTCCTCCGGGGCTTAGGAGACTTGGAATAATACAAAAATAAAACAGAGTTTTAATATTTAAAGGTTTTTGCCAAAGTTTAATTGCTTGAAAATGAGCGTTTTAGCCGAAAACGATTACGGTAAGGATTTCGGTCAGATAGTTTTTTGATAAATACAAAATAATTTTTAAGTCTCAACTCGACTCAACCTAAATTTGAAGGTAGAGCCACGCCCCACTTCACTTTCTGCCCAAATTCTTCCGCCCATTTTCTCGACAAATTCCTGACAAATCAACAAGCCCAAGCCCGTGCCTTTTTCTTGATTGGTACCTTCGGAAGTAGTTTGATTTTTGAACAAAATATCAAGTTTTGCCACTTCCATACCTACACCGGTATCGCTTACCCAGATCTCTACTTTCTCGTTTTTTGGGTAGGCGTGCAGGGTTATTTTGCCACCGCTAGGGGTAAATTTGATGCTGTTGGCGGCAAGATTGCGCAAAATGACGGTAAGCATATTTTTGTCGGCAAGTACCAGTTCGTTGGTATCTATTTGGTTGATTATCTCAATTTGCTTGGGTTGAGCCAAAATTTGCAAGAAGTCAATCGTATCTTGCGCAATTTGCCATAAATGAATGGTAGTCAAATTCATCACCTCGCCACCCAAAAGGCTATTTGCCCAAAGCAACAAATTATCTAAGGTACTCGATACATTATCGTTTTTCTTTTTCAATTCGGCTAAAATCATCGTTTTTTCATTTTCGCTCAGCGCATCAATTTGCAACAATTCCACCAAGCCTTTCAAAGTTGCAAACGGGCTACGCAAGTCGTGTGCAATGATTGCAAATAGCTTATTTTTGAGTTGGTCGGTAGCTTTCAGCTCGCTGTTTTGCGCCTCGAGGGTGTGGTTTAATTCATCTAGTTGTTTCATATTTTGTTGAATCTCCTCGGTAAGTGCCTCGAGTTCTTCGTTTTTTTCTTGAATCGCCATTTCTGCCAATTTTCTTTCGGTTATATCTTGCAAAAAACCATACACTTTGCTCACGCGATTGTTTTCAAATAGGGGCTTTCCGATAGCTCTTGCCCATTTAATTTCATTGTTTAGAGTAGTAAAAGGCAATTCAAAATCGTAGCCTTTGCCTTCGCGTAGGCATCTTTGTACCAAATCTTGCAAATTTTTTTGGTTGTCAATGGAATATAACCTATTGATTAACTGCAACTTAGGAGTTTGGTCAATCGGCAATTGATACACTTCATAAATACCCGAAGTCCAAGTAGGTTGCAAGCTATCGGCATCAAACTCCCAACTACCGATTTGGGCGAGTTTTTCGGTTTCGTAGAGCATTGTTTGAAACTTTTGGGCTTGAGCTTCGGCTTGGGCTATCTCGGTGCGGTCAATCATTGAGCTACGGCTATGCAAAAAACTGCCTGCTTCATCAAATATCGCGGTAGCATTGAGTAAGACTTCAAGGGGGCTGCCATCTTTGCGCATCAGGCGAAAACTTTGGTTTTTGACACTTCCTTCGGCTTTGAGTTTGGCAAATCTTTGGACAAATAAGTCTTTATTGCCATCGGGCGTGAGTTCCCAAAAATACTTTTTACCTATTACTTCCTCGGCAGTGTAGCCCAGCCAACTCAATTCGGTACGATTCATTTTGATAATCAAACCCTCGCCATTCAAAGAGTGGTAGCCAACCGGTACATTGTCGTACAAATCTTGGATTTCGGCAAAAGCTGCCTGCAATTTGGTTTGGGAGTGGTAGAGCGCATCTAAATTGCTTTGCAACTTGGCTTGGCTGGCGGATAAATCCTCGTTTTTGGTTTCTAAACTCCCAAATGCCCTGTCCAATTTATGAATCGTCGGATTGAAGATACCAAAGGTAATAAAAACAAAACACCCCAAAAATACTGCGCCGATGACCATTACCAAACGCGCCGTAAATTGCTGATTGCCTTCGTTTTGGTGGCTAATTTGGTCTATCACGCCTATCAACAAATCAATATATTGATTACCCAAGTCATACAACTTGGCTATATCTACTTGATAATCAAGCACTTGCCCTTTTATTTTTAATTGCGTATCAATGATTTGAATTTCGGCTAAAAACGCTAAAAGTAGTTTTTGGGTGGACGCATACTGCTTTAAGGATTGTAAAAAAGAGTCGTATTCCAACAACTCAATTTCGGCATTTTGAAGTTGTTGATAAGCCGTTTGAAACTCGGCTTTGACTTGTGCTTGGATTTTTGTATCAAGATTGGTAAACGATTTATCGAGCAACAGCGTGTTTTTTACGACCCTTTGGGTGCGGGTTCTTTGACGACTCAAAAGATAAATCAGGTGCGTATGTTTTTGACTTTGCTCAATGGCTTGCACTACCCAATACGTAGCCGTACCGGTCAGCAAAACCAATAAAACAATAGCTGAGTAATAATAAATCCGAAAGCGGCGAGTAGTGTTCATCAGCAACTTTTTTGCTAATTTAGCAATTTTTTGTATTATTGAGAATTAATAGAAATTTGATATGATTTTTAAAACATTGACTATCAGATAATTACAAAACTCAATATCCATTGAAAGACTTGTCTCTACCTTCTTTGCCTCACGGAATAGCCAAACGTTTTTTTTATTTTGCTTTGTTTTGGCTGATGCTTGCTGCCGGATTGGGTGCGCTATTGCGCTATAGTTTTTTGGACGCAATTCCTTATTTCAATTACGCATATAGCTTGCATACGCACTCACATTTGATGTTTTTGGGTTGGGTATTCAATGCTTTGGCGGGGGCTTTATTATTTGCCTTGGTGGCAGAAGCTAATTATCCAAAATATGAACGAATATTTTGGGTTTTACAAATCTCAATACTCGGAATGTTGATAGCCTTTCCGATACAAGGCTATGCGCGATTCTCGATTGCCTTTGCCGGTTTGCATACCTTGGGCGCAGGCTGGTTTGCTTACTGTTTTTGGCAAGACACTCGAGTTAAGCATCTGATTTCCAATCAATTAGCTCGCTGGGCTTTGCTTTTTATGTTGTTATCCAATTTGGGTCCTTTGGCGTTGGGAATCATCAAAGCCCAAGGTGGAGGCGACTCGGTGGCATACAAATTGGCTCTGTATTTTTATTTACATTTTCAATACAATGCTTGGTTTATCTTGGCAATTCTTGCTTTGTTTTGGGCGTGGCTGGAGCAACTCGACATAAAAATCTCCGCCAAAAAAGCCCAAAATTGCTTAAACTTAATGGTTTTGAGTAGTTTTTTGAGCTATAGTCTATCTACTTTGTGGGCAAAACCCGGGTGGAGTGTTTATTTGTTGGCGCAAATTTCGGCAGTTTTGCAAGTTGGGGCTTGGTTGTATTTCAGTCAAATTTTATGGCAGGTTTATCCAAAATTAGAAATTACAAAATTGGGGGTAAAAGTCTTATTATCAATTAGTTATCTCGCATTTACGCTCAAAATCGTTTTGCAGTTTTGGTCGGCTCTGCCGGTGGCAAGTTGGTTTTTTGAAACTCGCCCTCTTATCATTGCTTATTTGCATCTTGTATTTTTGGGCGTGGTTAGTTTTTTTCTTTTGGCATATTTTAGTCAAAAACAGTTTTTTTGTTTGTGTCATTGGCTAGGCAAAATCGGGGCGCAAGGCTTGATACTTAGTTTGGGCTTGACAGAAATAATTTTGATTTTACCGCCTCATATTTTGAATACTTCAACACATTTATGGAGTTTGTTTGGCTTGGCAGGGCTGATGTTTGTGGCGACAATCTTGATTTTTTTGCAGGCAGTGATTGACTTTGAGTGATTGTTGTTTTTTTCCCTAGCGAGGGGAAGCAACGCCCCTCACTAGGGAAAAAACATTTTTAAAAATATTGGCTTCCTCAAAATGGGCAAAGAATTATTATAGTTCTTTACTCATTTTGAGGAAATTCTCGCTTTATTCTAAGCCTAAACGCATTTACGCGCGCAGGCTAGACAGCCTGCGTTACAATTTTCCTGAAAAATGACAATGAATTTTAATTATGGTTCTTCACCACTTTTTAGGAATTGCCTTTGGCAATCCCTCTCGCTTTGTCATTCTGAGCGAAGCGAAGAATCTGAAACTCTTGATAATCAACGCTTTAGATTCTTCGCTTCGCTCAACACTGCTTTTACAAAACTCACAAACAAGGGATGAGGGTTGGCAACTGTACTTTTGAGTTCGGGGTGAAACTGGACACCCACAAACCAAGGGTGATTTTGCAACTCAATGATTTCCACCAGTTTTGATTCGGGGTTGATGCCGGAGCAAATCATTCCCATTTTTTCAAAATCCTCCAGAAATTGATTGTTAAATTCGTATCGATGACGGTGGCGTTCTTGAATCAATAAATTTTGATAGGCGGCGTGAACTTTGGTACCGGCTTTCAATTGACAAGCATAACTGCCTAGTCGCATTGTCCCGCCCATCAAAGTCAGGTTTTTTTGACTTTCCATTATATCAATAATCGGATAGGGCGTTTGCGGATTCATCTCCACCGAAGCCGCTTCTTTTAAGCCCAGTACATTTCGAGCAAATTCTACACTGGCGCATTGCATTCCCAAACAAATACCAAAAAACGGGATTTGATTCTCGCGGGCATATTGAATTGCCCGGATTTTGCCTTCAATGCCGCGCTCACCAAAACCAGGGGCAACCAAAATTCCATTCAAGTCTTGTAAAAGGTAGAGATTTTGTTCATCAGCTAGTTTTTCCGACTGTATCCACGCAATATTTACTTTACATTCATTGATAGCTCCGGCGTGAATAAAAGATTCGGCAATGGATTTGTAAGCATCGTGTAGCTCGACGTACTTACCTACCAAGCCGATTTTGACTTCCTCTTTGGGGCGGCGAATCTTGCGGACAAACTCTTTCCAAGCCGTCATCTCGGCGGGGCGGTCTAGCGGCAGGCGGAGTTTGTGGAGTACCCTTTCATCCAATTTTTCTTCTTGCATCAATAGTGGTACACCATAAATAGTATCGGAGTCAAGAGCCTCGATGACCGAGTCAAAGTCCACATTGCAAAACAAAGCCAGTTTTTTCCGAATATCGCTCGAAATCGCCAACTCAGAACGACAAATCAAAATATCGGGCTGAATACCCTCTTCTGAAAGTTGCTTGACTGAGTGTTGCGAAGGTTTGGTTTTTAATTCTCCGGCTGATTTGAGGTAAGGCACCAAGGTAAGATGCACCACGATTACATTTTCAGAACCGTGTTCCCATTTAAACTGTCGCACGGCTTCAATAAACGGCAATGATTCAATATCGCCCACGCACCCGCCGATTTCGGTGATGATGATGTCGTACTTGCCGGTATCGTCTAGGAGCAAGAAATTGCGCTTGATTTCATTGGTAATGTGCGGAATCACCTGCACGGTTTTGCCCAAATAAGCTCCTTCGCGCTCTTTGGTGATTACATTGTAATAAATTCTGCCGGTGGTTACATTGTTTGCCTGCGAAGTAGGCACATTCAAAAAACGCTCGTAATGTCCCAAATCAAGGTCGGTTTCGGCTCCGTCATCGGTTACATAACACTCACCGTGTTCGTAAGGATTGAGCGTACCCGGATCGATGTTGATATAAGGGTCAAACTTTTGAATAGTAACGGAAAAACCGCGTGATTGGAGTAGTTTAGCCAAAGAGGAAGCTATAATTCCCTTGCCTAAAGAAGATGTAACGCCACCGGTTACAAAAATATGTTTTGAGAAAGCCATAAATCCGTAATGTTTTTTTTAAACTTACGGGATGCAAAGCTAGAGAATAAAATCGAGAATATTCGTTTTTAATTGAATAGTTCGGATAGTTTCTAAGTATTTTGTGGGTGATTGGGGCTTTCATTTTTTGTCTTCAAAATTTGACTCACCTTCATAACTAATTGATAATCAAGCATTTATTTGTAAAAACATTCTTTTTAACCTGTACAATTGATTGGATTATACACTTGGGGTTTTAATGATTTATGCTTTAATGATTGGCTTCGTCTTCATTTTGCGCTGCCCAATCAATCACTTTTACGGCATCGCCTTGTCTAATCAAACCATCTTTTAGCACTCGGGCAGTGATGCCCCCGTGTCCGCGCATTGCATTGTAACCGCCCTTGCCCAAGTTTTCTTCCATACGCGAGCAGGGGTGGCATTCGCCGGTCATTTCTAAAATAGCTTCACCAATTTGAAATTTTTGGTCTTTGAGCGACAGTAGATTGATGCCTTTGATGACCAAATTGCGCCTCGTGAGGGCGGCATCTATTTGCTCCTTGCCCAAATAAGCGGCAACCGCCTGCAAATGCTCGGCTTGAATAAGCGTAACTTGGCGGTTTTTGGTAGTCTGATTGCTGTAGTGGTCGCCTACCAAACCCTCGGCAACCGTAGCCAGCACTTCATTTACGGCTTGAGGTGGCGCTTGGCGTTGAGGACGAATACTAAGCCATACTACTTCGCCGGATTGGGCATAGTTTTGCATCAATTGATACATAGGTGAATCTTCGCTAAGTTTTCCGATACGGCTATTTGTTTGCATATTGATAAGTAATTATGTTAATAGTTTGGACAGTTTCTAGTTCCGAGTTATTATACTAAATCCCTGATAATCCGCCACAGGCGAACACGATTACATTTTACACAGAACAATTAAAATATCATAACTTATTGATTATCAATTACTTACAAAAAAACAATCGAATTGTTGTATTTGATAATCCTCGACTTTTGACAAAAGAATGTACCACAGCCTAAAGGCTGTGCCTCTCACAGCCTTTAGGCTGTGGTACAATATTATTATCACAGCCTAAAGGCTGTGGTACAATATTATTAATCCTTGATAATCAATTAATTATGAATTTATATTGATTCTTCACACCTTTTCAGAAATGAAAAGATTTTTTCTGAAATTTATCAATTTCAGTGATTCTGAGCGTAGCGAAGAATCTAAAGCGTTGATTATCAATCAGAATGACAAAGTCGTCGCATATTTTTTCTATATTCCTAAAAAGTGGTGAAGAACCTTTACATGCAAAAAAATGATAAACTCAACAAAGCTAATAAATAAATTCTTTAACCCAATAATTTTGCTGGTTTTCGATGAACCAATGGCTTATTGATTGATTTGGAGAATTGGAAATTGGTTGATTTGGAGAATTTAATGACCCAATGACTTTATTGGTTGGTTGATTGATTGATTTGGAGAATTGGAAATTGGGAGTTTTTAATGATCCAATAACCAAAAAAGAAACTCGGAACTCGGAACTAGAAACCCGAAACTTGCCTAGCAAATTTAGCATTTTTACACCAATTGCCAGCCAAGCAAAAGCCTAACTTTGTCCACAAACAACGGATAATCCAATGAAAAGAATAATGCTTAGTATCGCCCTGATTATCAGTGCTTTAGTCATTAGTCGGGCGCAAGATTTACCTCGTCGCCCCTTTTTGGGAGTGGTGATGGAATCAATCAACGAAGAAACCAAACGCCGCCTCAACCTACCCGAAGCCCAAGGAGTATTGATTCGTACTGTAGTTCCGCAATCGACCGCCGAAGCCGCCGGACTGCAAAAAGACGATGTATTACTCAAAATTAGTGGCAAAACCATCAATTCTACTGCCGAAGCCGTAGCCCTTATTCGCCAAAGCCCAACCGGCACAATGCTTGAGTTTCAGGTGTGGCGACAAGGTAAGCGCATTACCAAACGCCAGCCTCTCAAAGGCTACCCAATGGAAACCTCTGCCGATATCGACTATGTATATGACGAAGTAAAAGCCGGCGAAAATCGCCTTCGAGCCATTCTGACCAAACCCAAAAAAGCCACCGGCAAGCTCCCCGCACTGATGTTTTTGCAAGGTGTACCGTGTTATTCGCTTGACAATCCCCTCGATACCAATGGCATAGAAGCACAAATGCTTCGCTATTTTACTCGTCAAGGGTTTGTAACGCTTCGCGTCGAGAAATCGGGAATGGGCGATAGTCAAGGCTTGCCTTGCAATCAACTCGATTTTCAAACCGAAGCCGAAGGCTACCGACAGGGCTTACAAAAACTCAAAAACCTTGAGTATGTCGACTCCGACAACATCTTTTTGCTTGGGCATAGTATGGGCGGTGTAATGGCTCCCATCATAGCTCCCACCAACAATGTGCGCGGTATCATTGTATATGGGGCGATTACCGCCAATTTTATGGAGTACTACTGCAACTCGCGGCGCACTGTAACCCAAGCCTTTGAGATGAATCCTGAACAAGCCGATGATTACATAAAACTAGCTTGCGAATGTGCCTTCAAACTCATCCGCGACAAGAAAACTTCTGGGGAAATCCTGAGTCAAAACCCCGCTTGCGAATCGCATTTAGGATTTCAAGGCTTGCGCACGCTGGATTTTTGGTATCAATTAGATGCCCTTAACCTACCCGCCGAATGGAAGAAATTTGAGGGTAAAGTCTTGGCTGTTTATGGCAAAGCCGACTTTGTCTCCACCCGTGCCGAACACCAACAACTTGCTGAAACTGTCAATTACTATCACAAAGGTAATGGCACATTTCTAGAGATCGAGAACAGCGACCACGGTTTTGTTACAGCCGCTAATTTTGTCGAGGGGCGACAAAATATGAATGGTGGCGGTAATTTTAATCCTACTGCGATGTACAAAATAGCTGAATGGATGAAAAATAATCTTAAGGGCAAAAGTTAAGGAATGAGTTAAATATGCAATGTGCTGATGTCAATACTTCGGACAGTTTTTGTAAGTGATGGATAATCTTTGAATTTTGACAAATAGAATGTACCACAGCCTGTCTAGGCTGTGGTACAATTTTTATAATTCATTGATGATCAGATAGTTATAAAAAAATCGTTTATCCACATTTTTAACCCTTTGAAAATCAAGTACTTAGCTTTTTTTAAGTAGCTCAACGTAGGAAACTCTACATTTTTTTTATTTGATTTATCCTAGACTTCTCGACAAAAATATTCAAAAAAAAAGTCGAGACCTGCAAGTCTCGACCCGTTCTGAAATAGTAAAACAGAAACCTGTCTCTTTATGCGTTTTGCGCTTTTTTATCGGCAAATTGTTGTTTAATCGCTTCTACATCTACTTTTTTGATGGTTGGTTTTCGTAATGATTGCTTGATTACAGCTTTACGATTTACCGCTCTGGCTTTATTTTTCCGATCTTTTCTTTGTAATTGCGTAACTGCCATCTTAATTCTATCTTTTAAGGGTTTTTCTGCAAAGTTAGGCAATATTCGGGAATCTACAAGCAAAAAGTTGTTTTTACTGAAAAAAAATCTACTTCGATTTTTGCGTCAAATGCTTTATATTTGCGCTTGGCTGATTATCAGGCACTTAGATAATGCTTAATGAGTGGTGTGCAAGGTATTTATTGGCGTGGCAAAGGTTTGATGCTTAACTCTATACACTCGCAAAAGTCAAGCCCAAACAAATATTGATTAGGAATAAACCACATAAGTATTTGATTATCAATTATTTACACTTTATTAATATTGATTTATAATACTACTGTACAAAATATGTTTTCACGCAAAGACGCTAAGACGCAAAATATTGATAATCAGGCACTTAGAGACTTTGTGTCTTGGTGGTTCTAAATTTTGTATAGTATTGAAAACTCTGTAAAACTTTTTTAATTTACATAAGTAATTGATTATGAGTTATTTACGATACAATTTTCTTACTAAAATGAGCCATTTGCTATCGT
>JALONJ010000522.1 GCA_025455045.1 Microscillaceae bacterium
TCACCAAGCTATCGCTTGGTTCATTAATGCTCAGAATCACTGAAATTGATAAATTTCAGAAAAAAAATTCTCATTCCTGAAAAGTGGTGAAGAACCTTTTTAATTTTTCACTACTTTTCAAGAAAATTGTAATGCAGGCTGTCTAGCCTGCCCGCGTAAATGAGTTTAGGCTTCACATAAAGCTATAATTTCCTGAAAATAGGCAAAGTGTATTTTTACATAACTAATTGATTATCAGTAAGTTACATATTTTTGATTTTTATTGATTTTAGAATTAAATCCTTGATTATCAGTCACTTACCAAAATTTATTTTGATAAGCCTTGCCAAATTTTTAACAATTTGCCAAGTCCTGTGTATCTTTGCGAAGGAATTTTCAAACCCAATTGCGCAAAATGACTACCAAAAACACCCTTTTAAACTACCAAATCAAACGCATTATAGGCAAAGGCGGTATGGGTACGGTGTATTTGGCGGTACATACACGCATCAATCGACAAGTAGCTATCAAAGAACTTCACCCGCAATTTAGCCGAGAAGCCTCTATTCGAGAGCGATTTCGCAATGAGGCGGCTTTGTTGGCAAATTTGCACCATCCCAATATTGTGGCATTGCACGATTACATTGAGACCGGCGAAGGGGTGTATTTGATTATGGAGTATGTTGAGGGTATTCCCCTAGATGAGTACATTCAAAAAGTATCGGGACCCATTCCCGAGGCAAAAGCCCAAGAGATTTTTGCCAAAATTTTAGATGCTTTTGCTTATGCGCACGCGCAAGGCATTGTCCACCGCGATATTAAGCCTAGCAATATTATGGTGTTGCCGGACGGCGACATCAAAATTTTGGATTTTGGCATTGCCAAAAACCTACAATCCGAAGAACGACAGCTCACCCGAACCGGTATGAAAATCGGAACGATTTATTATATGAGTCCTGAGCAAATCCGAGCTTTGGCGGTAGATGCCCGCACCGATATTTATAGTTTGGGCATTACCTTGTTTGAGATGCTGACGGGTAGCAATCCTTTTGCGCCGGACTTGTCGGAGTTTGATGTGAGCAACAAAATTGTCAATGAACCCTTGCCTCGGGCGCGTACATTTTACCCCGGAATTAGTGAGGCTATGCAAGCCGTGATTGACCGCGCTACTGCCAAAAATCCGACTGAGCGTTTTCAATCCATCGAGGAGTTTAAAAAAGCTCTGTTGGCTATTCAAAATCCGGCAAACCCACTCAACACAGTAGAATGGGTCGTAGAACCGCCCACCAATGGCAAACTTACCACAATGGATACGCTGGACAATACCGGCGAGTATCGCCCCAAAAAAGAAAAAGAGTATATTTTGCTCGATAATCAGTTTGGCTTACTTACCAATCGCAAAGTGCTGTATATCAAGGGCAAAGACCTGTTTGAAGCCGGACAACGCGAGGAAGTCTATTTGCGCAAAATCATTTCTGCCGATTTGGAATCGCACCGCGAAATACCCACCGGAATTTTCTTTTTATTAATATCAATACCTTTGTTGATTTTTTATTTTGGGATTTTGACTTTGATTTTTTCGGGTTTTATGCTGGGATTTGCCGGTTTGTGTTTTTTAAAATTCCCCACAGTAGTATTGGTACGCCAAGACCTCAAAAAAATCAAAATGCGGGGCTGGCCCTGGCACAATCGCGCCGCTTCGGAGTATGTATTTACTTTGCAACAACAATTGAAAAAAGGGTAGAAATGATAGGCAAAACTCGATTCTAAAAAATAAACTACTGATTATCAATCACTTATACAAGACTGTTATTCCTTTTCCCACTTCATAATTTGCAGTTTGAATACCACAATTTTTCCAAAAAACCAAAATTTAGTCTTTGCCTTGCCAATTCATTACATTGCTTATTTTGCACGCTCTGTTTGCTCAATCAAGATTATTCTATTTATTTTATTTCAATAAAAAAGGATTGATTGGTACTTTTTTTAGAAAAATCAAAACCCTTTTGCCTAGATATTGTTTAATAAGACTAATTATTGAAATATAAATCCCGCCAAAACCACTTTTTGAATTATTTTGTTTGAAAAGTGATAAATGTCTTTCCAATATTACAAATTATGGGGTAATATGCCGGTTGTAAGCGCAATTTATTGCAAAATTGAAATTAAAATTACTTTTTATTACATTTTTTTGTCTGTTTTCGTTTGTATCAAGAGACGATTTTAAGGATTTATGGAAAAGATTAAAGTAGCCATTCTCGACCTTTACAACGGTATTGCCAACCAAGGTATGCGCAATATCAAGGACATTATTGCCCGCCAAAGCAATATTTCAGAAGTAGATTTGGAGTACCACGTATATGATGTGCGTGGCAAAGCCGAAGTACCCAACCTCGACCATTATGATATTTATATCTCCACGGGTGGTCCGGGTAGTCCATTTGAAGGTTTGGGGCAAGATTGGGAAACAAATTACTTTAAATGGATTGATACTTTGTGGGATTTTAATCTCAAAAATACTTACCATAAAAAATACGGTTTTTTTATTTGTCATTCTTTTCAAATGATTTGTCGGCATTTTGAGTTGGGCAAGGTTTGCAAACGCCGTTCAACTTCGTTTGGGGTATTTCCGATTCACAAAACCCTGTCCGGCGAGCGCGAAATGTTTTTTGATGACCTGCCTGACCCTATGTTTGGGGTGGACAACCGCGACTGGCAAGTTATAGAACTCAATAAAGCCAAAATTCAAGCTCTAGGAGCTGAAATACTGGCACTTGAAAAAATCCGCCCTCACATAGATTTGGAACGTTCATTGATGGCTATTCGGCTTTCTAATGAAGTTTTTGCTACCCAATTTCACCCCGAAGCCGACCCTGACGGTATGATGGTCTATTTGAAAGATGATGCCAAACGCCAGCAAATATTTGAACACCACGGCGAAGAAAAATATTATGAAATGTTGCATCATCTCAACGACCCCGACAAAATACGCTTGACGCAAAAAACCATTATCCCCAACTTTTTGGCACAATCTATCGAGGCTACCCAAAAAGTATTTTTGTAGTCAAGGATCATAAATCATTGATTATCAACAATTTATATACAAAACAAAAAACGAGGCACTTGCCTCATTTTTTGTTTTCACCAACGTAGAAACTGACCAAACTTTCTCCACCTGCGGTTTCCAAACTCTTACATAATAAAATACACCTTCACTATCAAATTATCCACCACTTCATAGATAGCAATGGCGTGCAATTCATCGCGCCCTTCAATACCCGTAACTCGCTCACGGTCAATGACTTTGTTGCCGAGGGTAATTCGATTGACCAAATGACAATGCAATTTGGGCGTATTTTTGAACATCGGTTCATAGTTTTGGCGCATTTTATCCAAGCCTTTGTAATACAATTGATTAGGAAATCCATACACTTCCACTTCGGGTGAATAACAAGCCAAAAAAGCCTCAATATTGCGCTCATTGTAGGCTTTCAATTGCTTGGCAACCGGATGGTTTTCGGGCAATTGGGCATCGCCTTGGGCAAAAGTTGTGAGTTGAAATCCGCCCCAAAAGATGAATAAAAACAACAATCGGTTTTTCATAGGTTAATTTTTTTAAGATTAAATTTGGGTAACAAAATTAATTTTCTCAAGCCTAAAAACCTAAAAAACCAGAAATTAATAATTGAAAATTAGGAATCATATAATCATTTGATTATCAATTAGTTATACCTTTGTAAACGTGCGCCTTAATACTGCTATACAAAAATTCCTCGACTCTGAGAGCCTCTCCCTACCTCCTGCGAAGGAAGGGGAAATACTAATCATAATCAAAATTTTTCACCTAACTACGCCATTTTGTGGGTAAAAATAGCACACCGATGATGCGGATTAGGCCGATAAGTACGGATTTATCAGTACAAATCCGTCCAATCCGCGTCATCTGGGTTCTAAAAAAACATCAAGTACTACACGACAATAGTAACCTGATAAAACCCTAAGTTTATTTATGTAATCAAAATAATTTTTAAAATACTGACTATTAATTAACGTGAATATTTTAGTAACTATTTGATAATGAGCTAATTATGATGTAAAAATACGCTTTTTTTGACAAATCATCAATTATTTTAAAAATAA
>JALONJ010000093.1 GCA_025455045.1 Microscillaceae bacterium
AAGCGAAGAATCTGAAACTCTTGATAATCAACGCTTTAGATTCTTCACTTCGTTCAGAATCACTGAAAAGCGAGAGGCTTTTCAGAATTCAATGGAATTGCCTTCGGCAATTCCTGAAAAGTGGTGAAGAACCTAAAATCTAAAAATACCCAACTTCAATCGCTGGAGCTTTATCACACATTGATGTGATTTTGCCCTTTAGTAATCAGATTGGCAAATCAATATTTGTATCCGAAAACGATTGCAGAAGCAGTTTTCGCCGTTTTTTGGCAATGAGCGACTCTTTTGAGGTAGTTTATAATCCAAATTTCATCTTTTTATGCGATTGACGAGCATCATTTGCAGGGCTAACTTTGTCGTATAAATTTTTAAAAACCAGAGGCGCAATGATAGACAAAGCAAACTACTCAATTATCGCCTCGGTAAGTAACCATATAACCTTTTTAAATTTTAATTACGATGAAAAAGCTTCATTTTCAACTCCTCAAACTAGGCATTTGGCTTAGTATTACCTTCTTTGGGCTGACTGCCTGCCAAAAAGACTCCGACAAAACGCCTGCCCCAACTGACCCACAGCCCAACCCGATAACCAAATTATTGAAAAAAGTGGATTTGGGGGGAGGCGATTATCAAAGTCTGGTTTACAATACGCACAAGCAATTGATTGAGTTTAAAGATATTAATTCAAGTTTAGGGGATTTTATTACCGAATTTGAATATGTCAATACTACTGAATCGCGCCTCCAAAAAGCCATTGTTGATGGCATTGCTGAATATGCGTACGAGTATCAGAATGGTAAACTGCTGAAAATCAAGCAGTTATTTGGCGATCAGGTAGTCAATGAGTACCGCTACCAATATGATGGCAATGGCAGATTGGTTCAGATTCTGGCAGAAGCCGGCGAAGGCTCGGCGGAAGGCAATACTCGCCAAGTCCTGCATTATAACGCGCAAGGCAATCTGAACGAAGTGCTGCTATCGGCTTGGAATGTTCAAACTCAACAATTTGAATTGATATCTACCACTTATTATCAAGACTTTGACGACAAAAAGAATGTTGAAGGCTGGAAACTGACTTTCCCAACGTTGATGCACTTACAATTGCAAAAAAATAACCCCCGAAAAGTAGTTATCAAAGATGCTCAAGGTGAACTCATTGCCGAAGCCACGCATACTTTTGAATATGACGCGCAGGGCTACCCTACCAAGGTAAAAGTAAAATCGGAACAAGGCGAAGGTCCTACCCATTTTGAATACAGCTTGATTTATTATTAAAAATCAAATAATTCAATTGTTAAATACTTGATAATCAATTATTTATAAAAAACCATATAAACAATATATTTTATGCAATTAATTTTAAGAAGACGAACTTTACTCATAGCCATTACGGTTTGGCTTTGGGCAATCCACACAATTTTTGCCCAAACCCCTAGCTGGAATTGGGCAAATGCAGTACGCTCCGATTTGGGGGCAGATTATAACAAAGACATTGCGGTAGATAATCAAGGCAATGTATATGTTACCGGTAATATGAACGAAGGCGTAAACGGAGCTGGTGCCGACCGAGCCTTTGTACGCAAATATAATTCCGGCGGTACTTTGCTTTGGCAAAAAACCATCAGCAATGTGTTTACCATTCACGCTATGAATAGCAGTAGTATTGCCGTCAATAGCACCGGCACTGAAGTATATATTACTGGGATTTTTTCGGGTAAAATGGCATTTAGCAATACCACCAGCCTAGATGCGGGCAGTAGTTTTAGTGTTTTTTTGGCAAAATACAGTACTACCAATGGCGATTTGCAATGGGTTCGCAGTGGCTCAAGTAGTGGGTCTTTCTATGATAACCCCTTGCTAGAACTAGACGAGCTTGGCAATGTGTATCTTACCGGGGCTTTTGATGGAGATTTGCAATTTGGTGGTGTGAGTCTGGTAAATGGCTTTGATTTCAAAGCTATTTACTTAGCCAAATATACCAATAGCGGCAATCCGCTCTCTGCTCAACGCGTAGCTTATATCGAGTATATAGCCGATGATAATGATGTCAATTTGAATGATTTTGAAGTAGATGGTTCGGGTAATACCTACTATGTTGGCGATTTTAGGGGTACGTTAAATCTGAATGGCACATTTGTAAACAGTGCCGGTGGCGGGAGCGATATTTTTGTATTGCGAAACGCTACCAATGGCAATGCGATGTGGCGCAGACAATACAGTGGCGGTTTGGCAAACCTGAATGGCATAGACCGAGGTTTGGTATTGAAATTGGATAACTTAGGCAATATTATTTTTGGCGGTTATTTTACCGCGTCTTTAGCCATTGGCAATACCAATTTACAAGCCAATGTCAATAGTGTTAGTGGTTTTTTGGCAAAGTTAAACAGCAGCGGCACGCCGATTTGGGCTATCAAACCCACCGACCGTAGCTCGACTGTCAAAACTTTGGCAGTTGCCGGTGGGGATAATATTTATGTAGGAAGTGAATTTTCGGGTACGACTACTTTTGGCAATACCAACTTAGAGGCGGCTAACGGCGATTTTTATATCGCTAAATTTAATGCCAATGGTCAAGCCCAATGGGGTATTCAAGCCAATCCAAATATCAACTCTCCATTCTCTGATATGCAAATCGCGGTCAATCAAGCCCTGATTGACCAAGTATATGCGGCGGGCAGTTTTGGCGGTTCGGCTATTTTTGGGGCATTTGTACTCAATAGCTCTACTGATGATACCTACATTGCTAAGTTCAATTTATCGACCTCGGTTTGTCAAGAGCCACTACAATTGTCGGTTGCCAACATTACGAGCAATTCTGCCCAGGTTATTTGGGAGTATCCTACTTCGGCATTACAAATTGAGATGCGCTATCGCAAAGCAGGCGATGCCACTTGGCAAAGCCAAACCTTTGGTTTGAATACATCTACTACCAATATAAGCAATCTTTTGGCTAGTAGTCAATACGAAGTGCAAGTAAGAAGCCTTTGTAACAACAATCAACTATCCAATTGGACCAGCTCGGTAAATTTTACAACTGCTACCCCTACTGAACCTTGTATAGCCCCCAATGGGTTGATTATCAGTCAGATAACTAGCACAAGTGCAGCTTTGAGCTGGGCAAGACCCAATTTTGCGGCTACGCAATACGACATTCGTTATCGCAAAAGCAATGAAAGCATTTGGACAAATATTGGAGTTTCAGGATTCAACACCGAGTTGAACGCATTACAGCCACTCACCAATTACATTGTGCAGATTCGCTCTCATTGTGGCAATGGGATTAATTCTACTTATTCAACTGATTATCAGTTTACCACTTTGGCAACTACAGTGTGCAATATTCCGCAAAATTTAGTGGTAGCTTCACAAACTCCTAATTTTTCGCAAATTACTTGGCAAAGTGCCGGTAACGGAGTAGTGTATGAAGTACGCTATAAATTGGTAATTCATAGTATTTGGACTACGGTAAGTACCAATACCAATTCTATTCAAATTGCGCCGGTTTTTTCGGGAATGGCTTATCAAATTCAAGTGCGTAGCAAATGTTCAAATACTTTATTTTCCAATTGGTCTTCTGTATTAAATTTTGTAACTGTGGGTTTACCGGCTTGTGGCACACCATCTGGAATAATAGTACAAAACATCACCAATAATTCGGCAAATGTAGTTTGGGTAAATGGTCGTGGAGCCAATGGTTATTTGGTTAGATACAAAACCATAGCCGAAACCGTGTGGAAGACTGTAAATACCTCGACACTTCAAATCAATTTGACCAATCTGTTGTCTGGCACTATTTATCAGGTACAAATCCAAAGTCTGTGCAACGATGGTCTAGTATCCAGTTTTAGTCGGGTGGTTAGTTTTACCACAAATGGTACAACCGCTTGTGCCATACCAAGTAGTTTTACTTTTGATGCATTGTCCAATAATACAGCTCGTTTGTTGTGGGGAAGTACCAATGGAGCGATTGGCTACGAAATTCGTTATCGTTCAGTACTAACCTCTACTTGGACTACAGTAAGCATCAGCAATGGAAGTTTTATTTCGCACGAGTTAGCCGGACTACTTTCTGGTACGCAATATTATGCCCAAATCCGAGCCTTATGTACCAATAGTGCGGTTTCAGAATTTTCCAATTTGATTAGCTTTACTACCTTAGGCAATACAACTTGTGCGATTCCGATTGGTCTCAATGCAAGTTCCATCAGCAATCAAAGTGCTGTGCTAACTTGGGCAACAGCCGCAGGAGCGCAAGCCTATGAGATTCGTTATCGCTCGATTCTTAGCCCGTTGTGGACTAGCCTGAGAGTGAATGAGGGCAACACAATTAGCCAAATTATTGCCAATTTATTAAGTGGAACTATTTATTATGCCCAAATCCGAACCTTATGTAGCAGTGGTCTAGTTACCAATTATTCGCCGGAAATCAGCTTTGTTACTTTGGGTACAGCCATTTGTCCTTTGCCTACCGGACTTACAGTGAGTAATATTGGTAATACAAATGCAACATTTGCTTGGGATATGAATACGGCTACAAGTTTTGAGGTACGCTATCGCCCTGAAACATCAAATAGTTGGACGATTACCAATGTTGTGGGCAACTCTTTGCTTGTCAATAACTTGCTGAGTGGAACTAGATACATAGTGATTATGCGGGCAATATGTGGTACTAATCTGAGTACGGTTTTTACTTCAAGCATCACTTTCAGTACTACAGGAGCTTCGGCGTGTGCTATTCCGACCAATTTGGCAATAAGTGGAATGACCAATACTACCGCCAGCCTCACTTGGGCAACTGCTAATGGGGCTTTGCAATATGAAGTATTTTATCGCCCTGAGTTCTCAAATCGCTGGATTATCTTATTGGCTAATAGCAATCAGGTGGTTTTAAGCAACCTTTTATCAGGAACTCAATATTTTGTATTTGTGCGTAGTCGTTGTAGTGTAAGTTTAAATTCGCTTAACTCTAGTCCTATTTCGTTTTTTACAACCGGGACACCCTTTTGTGGCAATGTGAGCAATTTGCAAGTCGGCAACCTTACTTCCAATACTGCCAACATTACTTGGACAAATTCAAGTGGAGCCAATGCCTATGAAGTGCAATATAAATTACCGACTGCTTTGGTATATACTACACTTATTGTCAATACCAATTCCACAAATTTAAACAACTTGATAGCTGGTAGTACTTACCAAATTCGGGTGCGAGCTTTATGCAATGACAATTATGCTTCGGCATATTTGAATGCAACTTTTACCACAGTTAGGGCACTTGCCGCCCTTAGCCAAACCGAAGCGGCTGCCTCTCAAGCACTTGATAATCAAGAACTTACCATAAACAAACCTATGCAGATATATCCCAACCCCTCTAAGGGTTTGGTAAATGTAGTCAAAGGACTAGCCAAAGACCGCATTGGGCAAATACAAGTACTAGATAAATTGGGGAATGTTGTCTTCAAAAGCGAGCAAAAAGGCGATATTCATACCGAACTCAATTTACAACACTTACCCAAAGGGATATATTATTTAAAACTAATCTCAACCGAGAAATCGGAAATTCAAAGGATAATTATTGAGTAAATGAAGTTTTCTCAGCAAAAAGGGGTCGGTTTTTAATCGGCTCTTTTTTTTTGCTCTGGACACCTTTCAACAAAATTGCAATGCAAACTATCTAGGCAAATCCAAAAAATCAAAACTCAATCCCAACTCAATCCAAAGCAATCAACTATCCAAACAATTAACTATATTTGGGCGCGTTTTCCGGCTCTCGGACAAGCAGGAGCCCCCGCACTAGGCAGGCAAGTTAGGCAGACCAAAGCTTGGCATTAGCCTGCCTAGTGCGGGGTCTCCTCCATTCGGCTTCCATCCGGCGCGCAAAGATTCTATACAATTTATACCAATAAATTTTATCATTTAAAAAACCAATGAAAAGACTAATCTCCTTTGTTTGTCTCACCTTTGTCGGTTTTATGCTGATGTTTTGCAATCCCAAATCCGATTCCAAAACTACCGAAGAAACCGAAACCACCGCCAAAGCCCCGTTTTTGTGGGAGTCTGCCAATATTTATTTTCTGATGACCGACCGATTTTTCAATGGCGACCAAACCAATGATGTAAATTTTGACCGCAACCAGCCCACCGGCAAATTGCGCGGATTTATGGGGGGCGACATCAAAGGCATCACTGCCCAATTGAAAGCCAATTATTTCCGAGATTTGGGGATTGATGCGATATGGTTTACCCCAATTTTTGAACAAAATCACGGCGTTATCGACGAAGGAACGGGCAACTCTTACGGCTTTCACGGCTATTGGGCGCGCGATTGGACTAGCCTAGACCCCAACTTTGGCAATTTTGACGACCTCAAAGAAATGGTGCAAACGGCTCATAGTCAAGGGATTAGAGTTATTTTAGATGTAGTATTGAATCATACCGGACCGGTTACGGCTCAAGACCCGGTTTTTCCGAATGATTGGGTACGCACTACCCCCAAATGCGAATACAAAGACTACAAAGGCACGGTAGAATGTACCTTGACCAAAAACCTGCCCGATGTCAAAACCGAGTCTGACCAAAGCGTAGAAGTACCCGCAAGTATCCTCGATAAATGGAAAAAAGACGGGCGCGAAAAACAAGAATTAGCCGAATTAGACGAATTTTTCCAACGCACAAAACTCCCCAAATCGCCCAAAAATTATATTATCAAATGGTTGTGTGATTATGTTGCCGAACTTGGTATCGATGGTTTTAGGGTAGATACCGCCAAACACATTGAAGAAACTATTGGCAAAACCCTCTATCAAGAAGCCGCCTATGCTTTTGAACTATGGAAAAAAAATAACCCAAAATCGGTGTTAGATACTACTCCTTTTTATATGGTGGGCGAAGTGTATGGCTATGGAGCATCAAATAAACGCTTGTACGATTATGGCGATAAAAAAGTAGATTATTTTGCCAATGGCTATTCCGCCCTCATCAATTTTCAGTTTGTTTATGATGCTCAAATGGCTTACGAGCAAATATTTAGCCGCTACGACAGTATTTTGCGCAGCCCCGAAATGGATAATGTGTATATACTCAATTATCTTTCTTCGCACGATGACGGCAATCCTTTTGATAAAGAACGCAAAAAACCCCTAGAGTCTGCCACCAAACTCTTGCTCACCCCCGGAGCCGTGCAAATCTATTATGGCGATGAAACCTCGCGCCCGCTAATGGCAGAAGGCGCGCAAGGCGATGCCAATTTGCGGGCTTTTATGAATTGGGATGATTTGAAAAACAATGCCAAAATCAATGGCTTCAAAGTAGTTGATATTCAAAAACACTGGCAAAAACTTGCCAAGTTTCGTCAGGCACATCCGGCAGTAGGCGCGGGCAAACACGAGCAAATCTCCGCCAAACCATATATTTTCAAACGAACTTTCAAAAAGGATAAATTTCAAGAAACAGTAGCCATTGGTCTAGACCTCAATACCGGCAAAAAAGAACTTGATTTGGGCAAAACTTTTGCCGATGATACGCAAGTCATTGATGCTTATTCAGGAGTGGAAGCCACCGTCAAAGGCGGTAAAGTGAGCCTTGACTCGCCTTATACTCTGGTGCTTTTGAGCAAGAAATAAGCCTTGAATCCAAGCCCCAAGAGGCTGTTTTATACCCAAAATTAATTGGTTTTGAACTTCGGCAAATTTTTAAACTTTGCCGAAGTTGTATAGAGCAATTTTGTTGAAAAACCACTTTTGATTGCGTATAAAATCATTTCGGCTTACTTTTTTAAATTGGGTATTTCAATTGCAAAGCCTCGTTTTAGGCGCACAAACCAAGGCTAAAGGCTTGTTTATCAATTACTTACATATAAACTGATTTTCGGGCGACTTCGGCAACGCTCTAGAGCTTTGCCGAGAAGTTCGAAAGGGTGCGTTTCAAATTTACGCATTTCTTTTGCCTCACCCTGCCCTCTCCGAAGGAGAGGGTGATAGGTAGTAAATTTGAAATGCACCCGTTCGAAATGGTCAATTTAGAAATTGCCATTAATCCTAATTTTAAAACAACCCTAAATATTTTCAATACACTGTGAGTTTAGATGTTTTTGAAAAAGCTCAATATTTTTCTTCAATTCAATTTAGCGGGTGCATTTTTTTACAGAAATATCCTCACTTCTCACCCCTCACGCCCTTCCTCAGCAAATATACCCGCCACCAAATACCTACATTTATCAAAAATGACAAGCCGACAATTCCCCAAAATCCAACATTACTTTGCCAAAATTGCCCCCCCAACAAGGCTTGCAATGCTTTGCTCAAATTGAGCAAGCCCAACATCAAACTAATCCACAAAACCAAGGCAGTAAGCAAGTTGAGAGCTAGGCTATTGATTCCTTTTTCACCCAAAAGCTGTTTGTCGTTTACTACCCAAACCAAAAAAATACTTACCAAAGGCAAAACCAAACCATTGAACGCTTGTGCCAAAATAATCGCCGGAATAGGCGCAAATCCGGCTAAGGCAAAGCCTGTGCCGGTGAGCAAAACCAAAAGCCAAACCAAACGAAAATTGTAACTCCCTGATTGCCAAGCACTTGGATTTTTGTTTCCAAACAAACTCTGCGCCGTAATGGCTGAGGCTAGAGGCGCAGTAATTGCCGAACTAAACCCTGCACAAAACAAACCGATGGCAAAAAACAGGCTTGCCCAGCTTCCCAATTTTTGACTCAAGGTATTTGCCAAAGCCGTATATGAATAAGTGCCGCTTACGGCCGTACCAACTACTACTACTGCCATCGAGATAAGTCCGCCCAAAATCACTGCCACGGCTATGCCCCAGCGCATTTCGGCGATTGACTGACGATTGGAAGATATACCCGAACCCAAAAACAAATTGTAAGGTACTACGGTCGTACCCACCAAGCCCAAAACCAACCAACCCGAGCCAAGCGGCATTTGAGGCACAAAACTCCCATAAACTACTGATAACCAGTCGGTTGGTAGCAGTATTGCCGTAGTGCAGAACACAAAACCCATCACAATGACCAACCAACCCAAAAAAGTCGCAATATTTTGCAAAGATGGAATCCATAAAATCAATCCGGCTAGGGTGGCAACCAAAAGAATCAAAATCGTGGGGGATATATTGCTCAAAAGCCCCAAACCCGCCATTGCCCCCAATAAATTGCCCGTTTGGTAAGCTGCCGAACCCAAAATAATTGCTCCCACAATCAAAATCGTAACCGGAAACTGCCAAATTGTCTGCGCAAAACTTTGGTAAATGGCTTGCCCCAAATTCAGACCCGAAAGCATTGTAATACGCGCACTTGCCTCCTGCAAAATGATGCACGCCAGCGTTGAAAAAGTCAAAGCCCACAAAAGCCCATAACCAAACTCGCTACCGGCTTTGGAAGCCGTAGTGATGGTTCCCGGACCTATAAAAGCTGCCGAAATAATCGACCAAAACAAAATACTCCAAAACTTGCCTTGCATATTTTTTTACTTGAATTAATAAGTACAATAGTTCGGACAGTTCCTAGTTTCGAACTTTCGTTAATTACTTGATAATCAGATAGTTACAAAATATATTTAAAATAACATAACTAACTGAGCGTGTACGCCTCTAGCAGATTATCAAATAATTAGCAAATAACCGGAAACCATCTGAAGCATTACTTATGAAATGTTCTGAAAGTTTCACTCAATTTTTTGATAATAAATCAATTGATAATCGGGCAATAGCTCCGGGTGAAAAATTTTGACCAAATCCGACAAAATCAAATCAGGATTCACAATTCCCCACATATAGTAGGTATTGCCACCTTTGGTAGTAGCTTGCCGGTTGTTGTTGTAGAGTTGCCCATTTTTGAATGCTTTGAACGCCGCAAAACGGCGGTCTTGGGCTAACACCTCGGCTTTGGTTTTATAAACACTTAAATTGAGCCAATAGTCGGATTGCAAAGCCACAGGATACACGGCTTCAAAATCGATGGGCAAACTGGCGGTTGAGGTAGTATGATGCCAATGGTATTTTGCTCGGGCATCTGCCAACAATTGGGCAAAAAAACTTTGCCCGCCCGGTACATACCAAGTGGTTTTGTAAGGAATGTCGCACAAAACTTGGGGGCGAGTAGTCGCTCGCTTGGCTAAATTCTTGATACTGAGGTATTTAGCTTCTATGTCTCTGAATTTGGCTTCGGCTTGGGCTTCTTGGTCATAAAACAAAGCCAACAATTTGATGGATTCAGCCCTACCCAGTGGCGAGTTTTCGAGCCAGTCAGCATTGGGAATGACTTTGATACCGGCTTTCAAAAATGCTTGGTATGGTTTCATATCTGCGCCCCCGCCGGTCATTATCAAGTCGGGGCGAAGCGATAAAACCAGCTCGGAGTTGAGTTCGGCTCCCGAGCCTAAGTTTTGGATAGTACGCTGGGCAATCTTTTGCAAAATTTTTTCTTCGGGCAAATACTCCGCTTCATTGACCGCTACAATCGTGCTATCGACTCCCAAAACCATCGCGCAAGCAATGTGCGTATGCGAAAGCGGAATCAGGCGGCGAATTGGAATTTCAACAATTTGCTCCGAGGCAAAACCTGCCGGAGCCGCCGTACCTCTTGGCAATAACACAAATTGTTGGGCTGGGGCTGTGGGTTGTTGCGGATTGAGCAAGGTGAGCAATTTGTAATTTTCGAAGTATTCTACTCGGAAAGTTTGGGCATAACGAATTGTTACTTTAGCAGTTTTTTTTTTCAAAAAGCCTTTTACTTTATCGTTTTCGGAGTTATTTTTTTGACTTTCAGAACTTGAGCAAGCTCCAAGGAGCAAACCAAAAATTAAATTTAATAGGATTATTTTAATATTTTTTAGTAACATTTTATTGCAATTACAAAGATTAGTAAATAAATTTGATACAAATAGCTACAAAAAAGGACTTCTATGTTATATATGAGTCTTTTTTCAGGCTTTTGACTGATTTTGTGGTGTACATTTGGTATAATAATTAAACAAAATAATGGACAAATATTACAAATCAATGTTAAAACTTACATTTTAGGTTTTTTAAAGTTTAATTTATCGTACAATATTCGCACATTCTAAGTGTTATAAGGCATAAAATGCACTTATTTTTAAAATAGTCTGAGATAAAATTTGATTCGAGGGGTGTTTTAAAACCAAATTGGGAAAAAATCTCAAATTGATTTCATTTTTCAAACTGAGATGAATACCTAATAAGTTAGCAAACCTGATTTTTATAACCTATCAAGTCGCCTTATACACCATTTGAGACTTATTTTGTGATGGGGTGGATAAACGATATTGACAAACAACTATTGACACATAAGCCATTAATAATCAGTGTTTTATACTTTTTAAGATTCTATTTAATTGATTGATAAATACAGACCGCCAAGACTTTTTCTTTAAATAATTATGTGGTAAGCCAATTACCCCAAATCAACAAAAATTGCAAAATTACTTACATTGTAAAAATATAAATCAAAGCTTTAAAACGCCCTAAAGCATTACCAGTACTAGACTCAATAATCAAATCTCGTCATCGTTATTTAAAGCATATATTATTAAAAAAATGAGAAATTTACTGCTAAAAATGATTGTTCTTTTGTTGGCAAACTGTGTAAGCACTACCGGTTATACCCAAAAAAATGATATTCCGGTAAGCGAATTACCGGCAGAAGCGCGTAAACTTACCGAAGAATATGTAAATATTTTAAAAATAGGCACATTAGATGATGCGGAGTTGAATTTTGCCCAACTTGCCGGAGGTGATTTGATAGATGAAGATGGCATTACTTTGCGCGAAGATGTAAAACCTGATGCGCTCAAGCGCGATAGGAGCAATTTGAAGTTTTATGCCCAACCCTTGCAAATTGTTAGGGTGCAAATGTTTAGCAAAAAAGCTAGTGGCGTGGGTCTGGGTGAAATAAAAGGCACTTTGTATAAAATTTGGCTGGCTCGCAAAGATGATACCACTGGCAAACCGTCTTATATTTCGGTAATTGTTCCCTCGGAAAACTCGCAGGTAAAAACCGCCAAAATTGTAGAAATCGGGCGGTTTTAAAGAATTTTACAGGTATATCAATAGTTCGGACAGTTTCTAAGCCCCCTGCCCCAGAGGGGATTTAACTCCAAGTTATTTGCTAAGTGCTTGATAATGAGGTAGTTATATAAAATACTTAAAATAACGTAAGCTATTGATTATCAATTACTTATAAAAAATGTCCGAACTATTGATTAATAAAGTTTATCTTTTTATTTCTTCAAAAATCTCCTTCAAAATACATAATGAGGACTGAAAAAATCATAATCCTACTTTGGTACTTCCAGTTTTTTGAACTACATAGAAACATTTAATTAAAATCAAAGAACGCTTGGGAAAAAAACAGCCTACATTCCCTCACGCATTTAAAGTACCAAAGCAGAACTAAAATCTTCACATTATCATTATTCTATCTTGAAAACCGATTCATCTAGTTTAGGATTGACTTCAATGTTTACAAATTTAATGGTCAATTCTCCCATTTGGCTATTGGCGAGCAAAGTATGCGGAAATTTAACGCCTTGTACTTCTTTATAATCTTTGGGATAGCCTACTTGCGGACCTTGGACGTTTTTGACTGCCAAGCCCGTTTCTACATCATACGAGCGAATGAGTTTGCGCCCGTTGGCGGCAGTGTAGGTAATCTCGAAAGCGGGGCGGTCTTGAACACTTTTGATTTCGCCTAGTTCGGCTTTTAATCCTAATTGTTGGTATTCGGTTTCAATAAACATTCTCGACATATAATCCATTTCGGCTAAGTCATCGCCTTGAATATCTTGTTTGCCTTGGGGCGAAATATTGGCACCTCGCTTACCATCATAAATGGTTTTCATTTCTGTGCCACCAAAGGCTGCCGGAAGTTTTTGAATGTTTGCCATTTGATTGGGAGCTTTTTTGATGGAAATAACTTCTACCTTTTGCCCTTGAATCTCGATTTCGGCAGACATTCGCAAAGATTTGATTTTTTCCAGATTTGCTTTGCCACCCAAGGCGGTCAAGTATTTATCAATCACTTTTTCAGGGGTCATTCCTTGCAAAAGACTTTGGTCAATACCGCTATCTACATTGCCATACATATCGTAGCGGGTGGTTTTGCCAAATTTTTTCATTTTTTCGCCAATGGCTTTCAAATCGCCTACG
The DNA here is from genome assembly GCA_025455045.1 of Microscillaceae bacterium. Lineage (GTDB taxonomy): Bacteria > Bacteroidota > Bacteroidia > Cytophagales > Microscillaceae > JALONJ01. The sequence goes on from JALONJ010000093.1 coordinate 13,177, forward strand.
GCTACGATGTAAGCATTTTTGGGGGTGATGTATTTTTGCGCCATTGCTTGAATATCCTCTAAGGTAACGGCATTTACTTTTTCCAAATAGGTTTCGTAATAATCAGCCGGTAAATTGTAAAGGGCAATGTTGAGCGCGAAATTGGCTACAGTTTGCGGACTCTCGACCGAGCGCGAAAAATTGCCAATCATTACACTTTTATAGCGTTGGAGTTCTTCGGGTTGTACTTTTTCGTTGCGAATGCGCTCCATTTCGTACAAAAACTGCACGGTTGCGCTATCGGTTACTTCGGTTCTTACGCTTGCCGAGGCACTAAAACTGCCCACTACGCGACTTTGGCTTAGGTCAGAATAGGCACCGTAGGTGTAGCCTTTGTCTTCGCGGATGTTGTTGTAAAGGCGCGCCCCGCCGCCACCGCCTAAGATTTGATTCATCAAAACCGCTTTGATATAATCGGCATCACCCAATTTTAGATTAATGGGATAAGTAATGGTTAAGTCGGTTTGCACGGCTCCGGCTTTTTCGGACAAAGCTACTTGGATTTCGGTAGGCGATTGGGGAGTCGGAAAAGAATGTTTGGGAACTTCGGCGCGTTGCCAATTGCCTAAGTATTTGATAGTCAGAGCTTTAGCTTCTTTCAAATTGATGTCGCCTACTACTATCAAATAAGCCACATTGGGGCGGAAATAGGTTTCATAATATTTTTTGCAATCGTCTAGGGTAATATTGGCAATGGTTTTTTCGGTATCTAGCTCGCCGTAGGGGTGATTTTTGCCATTGCGAAGCACTTGTTGCAAATTGTTGGAGATAGTACCCGCATCATCTTTGCCGGTTTTGAGGGCGGAGATGGCTTCTTTTTTCAATTTCTCGAGTTCACTTTCGGGGAAAATGGGATTTAGAATTACATCTGCCAACAATGCCATTGTTTTGTCGCTGTGCTTTTTCAAACTACCGGCAAAAGCTCCAGTGGAAAAGGTAGCCAAGTTTGCGCCAATAAAATCAATTTCTTCATCAATTTGGGCTTTGGTGCGGGTTTTAGTGCCCCGTTTGAGGAGTTGCCCTGCCATATCAATATAACCGGCTTTGTCTTTTTCGGCGATGGGGTCAAGATTGAGATTGAGCGAAAAAGAAACTCGGGGAATTTTGTGGTTCTCGACCACAATGACTTTGAGACCATTGGGTAATTCAAACGTTTGGGGTTTGCCCAATTGAATTTTGGGGGCTTTGGAAGCTACTGGGGCTTTGCTACGGTCGACTTGGGCATACACAACTTGGCTCAAAACCAAGCAAGTAAGTATATAGATTACTATTTTTTTCATTGAATAGATTTATTAAATATTTTTTGTAATCAATTGATTATCAGTATTTTATGGGTTTTTTACAGAATGATTATTTCGTATTTGGAGGGTGCATTTCAAATTTACGCGTTTCTATTGCCTCACCCTAGCCCTCTCCAAAGGAGAGGGTCATAGGTAGTAAATTTGAAATGCACCCTATTTGGATTAAATTATTCGCGCGCCGGATGGAAGCCGAATGGTAGAGACCCCGCTTGCGCCCACGCCCTACCTAGCGTAGGGTTTGCAAACGGCTCTATACACGACAGCCGGGAATCGCGCCCTATTCTTAAGCCTTCGCAATTGAAAACCGAGTTATTTTTGCTCCGATTTGGGCAAATAATACAAAACTACGCGGGTTTCTTTGTTCAAATATTTTTTGGCAACCCTTTGCAAATCTTCGCGCGTTACTTTGAGGTAGTTATTGATGTCGGTGTTGATGAGGTTAGTATTGCGGTAGTAGGCGTAGTATTGCGCCAGACTGCCGGCAATGCCCGCCATTGTGCTGTTTTGGCTGTAAAAATTGTTCTCGACTTGGTTGCGGAGTTTTTGAAATTCTTTTTCCGAAACCAATTCATTTTTTACTTTCTCGACCTCGATATCCATCAAACTCTCGAGTTCTTCGGGTTCTACGCCCACGTTGGCAATCGCAAACGTCAAAGCAACATTGGGGTCGCTTTCCAAGCTGAGGGGAAAAGTTCCCACAAACAAAGCTTTTTGTTGTTGGTCTTTGATAGACTTATTGAGGCGTGAACTTTCGCCTTGCGAAAGCAATTGCAAAAGCATATTTACGGCGTAGTAATCGGGGTTTTTGAGGCTCGGAGTTTTGTAGCCCTGAATGACGGCGGGGAGTTGGATATTGTCATAGACTATATCTCTGATTTCTTGGGTTTGCGTGGGTTCTTGCACATTTACCCGAGGTACGTCTTTGCCTCGCGGAATGTCGCCGAAGTATTTTTGCACCAGTTTTTTGGTGTTCTCGATGTCCAAATCTCCGGCAATGGAAAGAATGGCGTTGTTAGGAACATAAAATTTTTTGTAAAAAGCAATAAATTCCTCTTTGGAGGCGGCGTTGAGGTGCGCCAGCGAGCCGATGGGAGTCCAACGGTAGGGGTGTTTGGTATAAACGCGCTTCATCATCTCGTCCACTATTGAGCCATAAGGTTGATTATCATTGCGTTCACGTTTTTCTTCTTTGACGACTTCGCGCTGGGTTTCGATGCCTTTGTCATCAATTTTGGCGTGCAAAAGCCTTTCGGACTCCATCCAAAGCGAAAGCTCCAGTTGATTGGATGGCATAATTTCGTAGTAAAATGTGCGGTCTTGGTTGGTAGTGGCGTTGTTGGTAGCTCCGGCATTGTCCAAATATTTGTCAAACTCGCCACGCCCGATATTTTCGGAGCCTTCAAACATCAAATGCTCAAAAAAGTGGGCAAATCCGGTGCGCTCGGGGTCTTCGTCTTTGGAGCCTACGTGGTAAAAAATAGTAGTAGCCACAATAGGCACCGAATTGTCTTGATGCAAAATAACGTGTAAGCCATTGGGCAAATCGTACTCTACAAATTTCACTTTATTGGCTTTTTGGGCATTGACAATCATCACTTGTAAGCCGAGCCAAGCCAACAGTATCAGTTTTTTTTTCATTGTAATTGGTTTTAGTTTTTAATAAAAATATAATTACCTGCCAAATAACAACTTAATTGAGTAATTTGATTAAAAAAAACTGCGAATTTTGATGTTTTGTCGTTGTTGATGCGTAAACTGATACCTTTTAGTTTTTAATTGCTGTTTCTCGGGCATTTTCCGATTACAACACTCCTTAGCACAAGCAATCGTTGGGGGCATTGTAGCTGATAAACCGAATGGATAGTTCCAATATTTCGGATGTTTTTTATAAACAATTGATTATCAGTTAGTTATGTTATTGCAAATATTTTTTGTAACTGACTGATTATCCGCCTGAGGCGAGACGCAGTTAGGTATTTAGCCAATAACTCGGAACTAAATTCCCTGCGGGGGGGGGGTAGTAAGGCTGTTAAGTTCTGAATACAACCCCAACCCCTCCCCTTTCAGGCTAATCTCCCTACAGAATTTTAAAGTGCTGATAATCAACCACTTAACTATCATTATTTTTAATTGGTGTAGTAATTGAGAATGCTCAATAATTAAATTTGACAAGTATAAAAAAAACACAAATAAACAAATAAATAGC
>JALONJ010000523.1 GCA_025455045.1 Microscillaceae bacterium
TTCGCCACTAAGACACTAAGGCACAATTTATTGATTATCAGTACTTTGCGCCTTAGCGTCTTTGCGTGAATACATATTTTGTATAGTAGTATTTGAAATAATATAACTAACTGATAATCAATCACTTATAAAAAATGTCCGAAGTATTGTTTGCAGAAATTGACGCTAATCGATGTTTTATAAAAAAAAGCTCTTTACTCATTTTTAGGAGATTCTAGCCTTATCCTAAACCTAAACGCATTGATGCAGGCAAGCTAGACAACCTGCATTACATTTTCTTGAAAAGTAGCGAAGAACTATTAGATTTTTATAAGCCCTTGATAATCAATTTTTTATAAAACGACTAAAAATTATCTTGCAGGTCTATCATAACCAATACCCCCCCAAAAAAAGAAACTCAGAACAGAAAACTCAAAATTAAAATCTAGAAGATGGAAACTTTGAGGTAAAAAATGTTAAATCATTTGGATATATCGCGGGGGTTGCCAACTAAAGCCTATATTTGCCAAATATTATTTTAATCCTAAAATATAATTTGTATGAAATTCGCCACCAAAGCCATCCACGCGGGTGTAGAACCAGACCCCAGCACCGGAGCCATTATGACTCCTATTTTTCAGACCTCAACCTATGTGCAAGAAGGTATCGGCAAACACAAAGGGTATGAATACTCTCGCACCAAAAACCCAACCCGTACTCCACTAGAAAAAAATATTGCGGCACTGGAGAACGGGCAATTTGGGCTTTGTTTTGCTTCGGGTATGGCGGCGACTGATGCAGTACTCAAGCTCCTCAAACCCGGCGATGAAATGGTGGTTTGCAATGATTTGTATGGCGGTACTTATCGCATTATGACCAAAGTATTTGAGATATTTGGGCTTAAAGCGCATTTTGTAGATATGAATGAACCGGCTTTGCTAGAGCAATACATCAATCCCAATACCAAACTAATATGGGTAGAAACGCCCACCAATCCGTTATTGAATTTGATTGATATTCAGGAAGTTGCCAAAATTTCGCAAAAACACAATATTTTGCTTTGTGTCGACAATACTTTTGCTACACCTTATTTACAAAATCCTCTGGACTTGGGGGCTGACATTGTGATGCACTCTATGACCAAATACTTGGGCGGTCACTCCGATGTGGTGATGGGAGCATTGGTAGTCAATCAGGAAGAACTCTATCAAAAACTGGCGTTTATTCAAAATGCTTGTGGAGCAGTACCTAGCCCTCACGATTGTTTTTTGATGTTGAGAGGTATCAAAACCTTGCACGTGCGAATGGACCGCCACTCTCAAAATGGAGAAGCGGTAGCCAAGTTTCTCAACGAAAACCCCAAAGTCGATAAAGTATATTGGATCGGTTTACCCAATCATCAAAACCACGATATTGCCCGTAAGCAAATGCGCGGTTTTGGTGGAATGGTATCATTTACTCTCAAAGGCGACAAAATAGAAGATGCCATTCGCGTAATGGAAAGTTTTGAAGTATTTGCCCTGGGCGAGTCTTTGGGAGGGGTGGAATCCATTTGTACGCATCCGGCAACAATGACCCACGGCAGTATCCCCAAAGCCCAGCGCGAAGCCAATGGTCTAAAAGACACCTTGATTCGCTTGAGCGTAGGTATTGAAGATGCCCAAGATTTGATAGAAGATTTGCGCCAAGCTATCGATAAGATATAAATCGTTTTTACTAGCTTTTGATTTAAAAAAAATCTGCTTTTCTTAGCAAAGCAGATTTTTTATTTTGGAGATATATAAAATGCTGACAATTACGAAGGAGTATTACAATTCATTGATTTTCAGCTACTTATAGAGTTTTATTTGCAAAAGCTAAGGCAAGAATAAACTATTTAAACACCAAGAAAATACCCACAAAGTCCACCAAGACCTTGGGGCTTCTTTGTGATTACCTTTGTGGTAAATTGGATAGTATTAGTTGTAAGTAATTGATAATCAGATATTTATCTCAAAGACGGAAAGCAAAATTTATTTTATATTTTTTTCACCCAATTCTCATTTGCTATACAATCAAGGATATCCCTTTTGCAAAGCAAATAGCTCGTAAATAGCTGATTACCAGTAACAATACTTCGGATATTTTTTATAAGTACTTGATTATCAGTCAGGTATGCTATTTCAAATATTTTTTTATAACTAGCTGATTATCAAGTACTTAGTAAATAACTAGGAGCTAGAAACTCGAAACCCGAAACTGTCCAAACTATTGAGTAAATTAAATGTAATTTAACGACAACAAATTAATTGAAAATCAATTGATTATATAGTTTCCAGTTCCTAATTCCTAAATATCTCACAAATTCAACCAAAATCTTTTAAATTTAGCCTCTAAATACAAAAAAATGAATTGGACGCAAATATTGGGGCTGACAATGATGATGGCTTTGTCGGCTTGCACAAGTTATGAGCTTATCATCAAAAACGGCAAAGTATATGACGGAACCGGCAAAGAAGCCCTGCGTGCCGATATAGCCATTCGCGGCGACAAAATCATCAAAATCGGCAATCTATCGTCTGCCAAAGCCAAGTCGATTGTCGATGCTCAGGGCTTGGCAGTAGCCCCCGGATTTATCAATATGCTCAGTTGGGCAAATGAATCGTTACTCACCGACAGCCGTTCAATGAGCGACATAAAACAAGGCGTTACGCTAGAGGTGATGGGTGAGGGCTGGTCAATGGGACCGCTCAATGAAACGATGAAAAAAGCCCGCAGTACTCCTCCGGCTTGGGCTACTTTGGGGGGATATTTGCGCCATTTAGAGCAAAAAGGCATCGCTACCAATGTAGCCTCGTTTGTAGGAGCAACCACTATTCGCATCAATGTACTAGGCTACGAAAACCGCGCCCCCAATGCTCAAGAATTGCTACAGATGCAAGCATTGGTTCGGCAAGCAATGGAAGAAGGGGCGATGGGCTTGGGTTCATCATTGGTATATCCTCCGGCTTTTTTTGCTTCTACCGAGGAGCTAATCGCGTTGTGCCAAGTGGTGTCGCAATACAAGGGAATGTATATCTCACATTTGCGAAGTGAGGGCAACAAACTGCTAGAGGCTATCGATGAACTGATTAAAATTAGCAAAGAAGCCCATTTGCCCGCCGAAATCTATCATTTAAAAGTAGCCGGTACCGACAATTGGGCAAAATACCCGCAGGTAATTGCCAAAATTGATTCGGCGCGGGCGCAAGGGTTGCCTATCACGACCAATATGTACACTTATATTGCCGGAGGTACGGGTTTAGATGCCTGTGTACCACCTTGGGCGCAGGAAGGCGGCTACGACGAGTTTAAAAAACGCTTACAAAACCCCGAAATACGCGCCAAAATTTTGGCAGAAATGCAAAGCCCAACTGATAAATGGGAAAATTTCTTTCGTTTGGCGGGCAATCCGGCTAATATTCTCACTACTTATTTTGAAGAAGATTCTCTGAAGTATTTGGTTGGAAAAAATATTGCCCAAATTGCCCAAATGCGCCGCCGCGAACCGGCAGAGGTTATCTTGGATTTGCTTTCGCAAACCAAAGGCAGTATTTCGGCGATTTATTTTTTGATGGATGAAGCCAATGTGCGCCAACAAGTTGCTTTGCCTTATATGACCTTTGGCTCCGATGAGGAATCTTTGGCAGCCGAGGGGGCTAATTTGCAGTTCAATTCTCACCCGCGCGCGTATGGCAATTTTGCCCGATTGCTGGGTAAGTATGTACGCGAAGAAAAAATTATCAGCCTCAGCGAAGCGATTTATCGCTTGACGGCTTTGCCCGCCTCGCGCCTCAAAATCAAAGACCGAGGTAGATTGGCAGTCGGTTACTATGCCGATATTGTGGTTTTTGACCCCGACAAGATTCAAGATAAAGCTACCTTTGCCCAGCCTCACCAATACGCGCTAGGCGTGGTACACGTATGGGTCAATGGCAGGCAAGTACTCCGCAATGGCGAACCCACGGGCGCAACGCCGGGTAGAGCTGTGTGGGGACCCGGTAAGAAGAAATAAAATTGGCTCTATCGTTAATTTGGTTAATTCATAGTAATTTTTCAAGATCATTTAAACCCTAAGGGTTTTTAAAACCCTTAGGGTTTGGCCTCAATCCCCAA
>JALONJ010000094.1 GCA_025455045.1 Microscillaceae bacterium
TTAACAAAGTTCCTTACAGGATGACGGCTTGGAGGGATTTTGGATTGTTTTTTTTAAAACTTCAATTTTTTGTACTTTTTTAATATGTTTCAAAATATTTATGTTAAACTAAGGTGAATATTTTAATAACTAATTGATAATCAATTAGTTATAAAAATTAGGCTTGTTTTTTAATACACTATACAATTCTGTTTTCGCGCAAATACGCTAAGGCACAAAGTGCTGATAATCAATGACTTAGCTTCTTATTGGTTAAAAAATGTACAGCAGTATTTTGTTTTTTTAAAACCGATTAAATATACCTAAAAATAAATTGCATAATTCGAATATTTTTAGAAATTAAAGAATTGCCTGCACCGAAGGTCTGACAATTCTTTGATTTCTAAAAATCATTTTAAATACTTAATAACCGGAATTTCTTAAAAAAAAGATTTAATTTTCACCCTTAATAAAACCTTTTTAAATTTATAAAAAATTGTATTTTTTTAATGCATCTTCAAAATATTCACGTCAAACTAACAAGGCCCTCAATCCAAGGCTATTTGCCCCCAAGCAGTGGCATCGGGCAGGCGCACCCACTCATCGGCTTGTGACTTGGTAATGATGCCTACGCTATTGCTCAACCATTGAAAAAACTCGACAAACTTCAGCCCTTGGAGCTTCATCGGTGGAGTGCTGGGGTGGGCGATTGATTGCAAAAGCTTCATATTGGCATCTTGCACGCCTATTGGGAAAAAAAGAAATTTTTTGCTATTTACGCCTTCATTGATTTCCATCATAAGTTCTTCCATATCTTGGTCGCCATCGGGTTCGCCATCGGTTATCAAAAAAATAAACGGGCGATAGTAGGGTTGTCCGGTTTTGCGATACCAATTTTTACGATTTTGAACTTTGATAATAGCTTCTTTGACCCCTTGTGCCAGTTGGGTAGAACCCCCGGCTTGCAATTGGGGCATTTGTAGGTTGCGAATGAGCGTAGGCTCTTGAATACAGCGAACTTTGCTCTCAAAAGTGATAAGGCAGATTTCTAGACGCTCACCGGCGATTTCGTCTTTTACTACTTGATAATGAAACTGTTGCAAACCGCGATTGAGTTCTTGAATCGGCTCGCCGACCATTGACCCCGAAGTGTCCAAAACCAAGACACACAAACATTTTTGCTCAAAGTTTTCGGGCATTTCTGCCGTGAAGTCATTAAAAGCCATTGTCGCAAGATTGATTTATGGTTTAACAACAAAATTTTTGTTCAAGATATTCAAAATTTGCCAATTATTCTACTAAAAATCAGCTTATTCACCAAAAATTACAGGAGTACTAATTTCAATAACGATTAAAAAAGCATAAAAGCTATGTATTTTAGGTAATTAATTTGGGAATCAGAATGTTATTTTTTTTGAATAAAAAAAGCCCAAAATTTCAGTGAAGAAACTTTGGGCTAAATAGAGAGCGGGAGACGGGTCTCGAACCCGCGACCTCCAGCTTGGGAAGCTAACGCTCTACCAACTGAGCTACTCCCGCTTGTTAGCGTGTAAAATATTGGCTATCAAATACTTATAATTTTTTTACGAAATATTTTACTTACCATTTTTACAACCTTAAGACTAAAGTAAGCAAAAAATTTAAAAAAAGAAAAAATCTCGGGAATTAGAAATTAAGAATTGAGAATTGAGAATTGAGAATTATTTAATTACCTAGTTTTTAAAAAGGTTCTTTGCCCATTTGCGCAGGCAGGCTAGGCAGCCCGGGTTACAATTTTCCTGAAAAACGTGAAGAACCAATCTATAATTTAGTAAAATTCATAACTATTTGATAATCAGATAGTTATAAAAAAAATACAAAGTATTGCCTACGCTACAATCTGAACTCAAAATTGCTCATTTTTGGCTGAACTTCCTTAAGTGATTGTGCGTTGTAAGCAGAGAGTTGTTTTTTTACAAAATTTGGGCGATTGAACAAGTTATTTACATACTGCTTTTGCATTTTTTTTATTGGCTTATTGCTTGACAATCAGGTATTTGCGCAAGTAAGTAATCAGCGATGCAAGTGGCTCAAAACCGCCGACTCGCCCCAGTTTTTGGATTCTTTGAGTGTATTGCCCGCCAGCTTGAAAATTGCCAGCCCCGCCGATTCCAGCCTAAAAATTTTGTATAATTTGAGTACTAATCAAGTCCGTTTTGAAGGCACGAATCGCCCCGACTCAGTTTTGGTTTGTTATCAGGTATTGTCTTTCAATCTCGGCAAAACTGCGTTCAAACGCAATCCGGCTTTGTATGATTCTACCGATACTTATATGGACGACTATTTTCGCAAGCAAACCCCCTATACCGAAAAACGCGAGGAGTTTTTTAATGTAAAAGGCATCAACAAAACCGGCAACCTCACACGGGGGCTTACCTTGGGTTCTAACCAAAATGCTACGGTTACTTCGGCTTTTAACCTTCAATTAGATGGGCAACTTACGGAGGATATTGCCATTACTGCGGCTATTTCTGACCAAAATGTGCCTTTTCAGCCCGATGGCAACACACTGCAATTGCAAGATTTTGATCGCGTATTTATCAAATTGAGCCACCGCTTGGGGAGTTTGATTGTCGGTGATGTGGTTTTTCAAAACAAAGAAAATTATTTTTTGAAATATTATAAAAATGTGCAAGGTGGTTTGTTGGAAACCAAATATAATTTTAATAAAAAAAGCCAAGCCAGTACGAGCGTGGGTTTGGCGGTTTCCAAAGGCAAATTTGCTTCGCAAGTCATTCCTTCGCTCGAGGGCGTGCAAGGTCCGTATCGACTTATTGGACCCAACGGCGAGCGATTTATTATTATTTTGGCAAATTCGGAGCGCGTATTTATTGATGGTCGGCAACTCACGAGGGGCTTCAACAATGATTATGTAATTGACTACAACTTATCAGAAATCACTTTCAATACCAATGTTTTGATTACCCAATTTACGCGCATACGAGTTGATTTCGAGTATTCCGAACAAAACTACACTCGCAGCCTGCAATTGGCAAATCACTACCAAACAATTGGTAAAACCGATTTTTTTGTCAATTTTTACCGCGAAGGCGACAACGCGCGCAATAATCTGATAGAACTCTCCGACCAAGACAAGCTCGATTTGAGCTTATCGGGCGATGGCTTGGGTTTTGTAAGTGGCATTGACATCGTAGAGAGTTTTCGCGCCGGAGAGGTGTTGTATAAAGTAGTTACTATTACAACCGCTAATGGGTTTTATCCTGACGTGCTGGTATATTCGACCAATCCCGATTCGGCAAAATTTCGCGCTACTTTTACCGAAGTGGGGCAAGGCAATGGGGATTATGTACGTGTGAATAGCACCATCAATGGGCAAATTTATCAATGGGTCGAACCCATCAATGGCATTAGGCAAGGAAATTTTGCGCCTTTGCGCGCCGTGCCTACGCCTATTTCCAAACAAATGTTGAGTGCGGGGCTGGCTTACAATCTATCCAAATCCGAAAAAATATATGGCGAAGTATCCTCAACCAATGTGGACTTTAATCGCTACTCCAGTCGTGATGATGCTGATAATCAAGGTTTTGCGATGAAAATTGGTTATGCCAACTCCGGCAAAGATTTCAAACCTTGGAAAAATTATCAATGGTTGGCAAACATAGATTATGAGTGGAATCAGCAAAACTTTCGCCCAATTGACCGTTTTCGTTATATTGAATTTGACCGCGATTGGAGCGTGAGAACCGATACTACCCTAATTGCCGACAATATTTTGAATGTGGGAGGAGGTTTGAAAAAAGATTTACAAAACCAGATTTTGTATCGTTTTACGGCACGGCAGCGCGGAGCGCAAGTCAATGGCTGGCAACAAGCCTTCAATTTTGGGCAAGAATGGGGGCGTTTTTTGCTCAAAGCCGAGGTTTTTGCTATGAATAACAACCAAAATAGTCAGATTTCGGATTGGCAAAGGGTAAGTACCGATTTGAGCTATCGGACAAGCTATGGAAGCCTAGGCTATCGTTACAATTTGGATAAAAATAAAATTCGGGTTACTCAAACCGATTCCATCATCAATACGGCAATGAATTTTGATGAACACGTTTTTTATCTCAAGTCTGGCGACTCCAGCAAGGTGCAATTGAGTGCCAATTATAGTTTGCGTTACGACAATTTGCCGGTAGAAGGCAAATTGCAAAGAAATTTGTTTGCCCAAACTGCCAATTTGAATTTGAGTACGCTTATTCGCAAAAGCCAACAGGTTTCTTTGATTTTTACTTATCGCACCCTTGAATATTTGATTATCCCCAACCAAGACAACACCAACCGCGACAATGTAATGGGCAGGTTGGATTGGAATGGTAGTTTTTTGAACCGTCATATTCGCTCGGAGCTTACTTATGCCACGGCTACCGGGCGCGAACTCCGGCGTGAATATGTGTTTTTGCAAGTGCAAAACGGGCAGGGTACACACACTTGGCGCGATGACAACGGAGATGGAGTACAAGACCTCAACGAGTTTTATTTGGCAATTAATCCCGATGAACGCTTGTATATCAAGGTTTTTACCCCAACCAATGATTATATACAAGCTTTTAACAACAATTTTAGTTATCGACTCAATTGGGAAGCCCCCCGCGAATGGCAAAAACGCAAAGGATTCAAAGGTTTTTTGGGCAAATTTTCGAGTATTAATTCTTGGACTATCAATCAGCGATTTACGGACGAAAGCCTCAGTGCTCGCCTCAATCCTTTTGCCCAAATTGCTGATAATCAGATACTTGCCAATCAAGCGGTTTTGCGAACTGCTTTATTTTTTAATCGGAATAATTTGCAATATGGTTGGGATTTGAATTATTCGGATACGCAACAAAAACAACTATTGGTCAATGGTTTTGAGGCGCGCAATCGCCGAGAATTTCGTTTAAATACCCGCACCAATTTGAGCAAAAGTTTTAATCTGAGGCTCACCGGTGCCAGAATTTTGCAAGAAAATCGCTCCGATTTTTTGAATACCCGCAATTATAATATTTTGACTTACCAAGCCGGACCGGAGTTTTCGTACCAGCCCAGCCCCGAGTTTCGCTTGATTGGTACTTACAATTATTTCAACAAGCGCAATACTGCCCGCCTCGAGAACACCGAAACCGCCCAAACGCACCAACTGACTATCGAGATGCGCTGGACAAAAGTTTCTAAGCGTAATTTGATTGCCAACCTTCGCCTGCTCAACATTCAATACCAAGGATTGCTCAATACGCCCGTAAGTTATGATATGCTCGAAGCCCTCCAACCCGGCATCAATTGGACTTGGACCCTCAGTTGGCAACAACGCCTCACCAATGGCTTACAACTTACGCTCAATTATGACGGGCGCAAATCGCCTACGACTGCCCTCATCAATATCGGAAGAATGCAATTGACGGCTTTGTTTTGAATAAGTCAGAATTGATATTTTTTATTACGCACATTCAAGTAAAGTGGTAAAGATTCTAATTTTTTACAATCCGAATACCGTGTTTGGTTTTGTCGGAGCTATGTTTGTAACTCACTAATTGTTTTTCAATATCTATTTCAAATTCACCATCGGTTACAAATACCTTATAGCCTTCGGGATACTGAAAATTGGGAACAAATATTTCGGTGGGGGCAATTGCGGTGTTTTCGTGTTCGAATTCAAATTCAAATACCTTTTTTCGAATATCAAAACTCAGACGAATGGGTTTTCCGGCAATCTTCATCGGGTAGGGGCGTATAGCGGCTTGCAAGGCGCGCCCACCCGAGTTGAGGTCTTGCGGGTCGGTTTGTTGGTCATAACTAAAGATAGATAAATCCTCTTTGTTCCACAAGTCGCCGTGTTGGTTGGTATTTTCGGGGTTGTAGTTCCACAAAGTTACGTGGAGCAGATTCTCCTCAATCGCAAAAAAACAAGCGTCTAAAGCCTTGATTTGGCGGATAAAGTTGCCATTGCGATAGGCTTTTTTGTGGCGCATATCCATCGGAATCCCCATTTCGCCAATCAAGGTTGGGCAATTATTCATCATCACTTCGCTGGCTTGTTTGATTTTGGCAAGTTGAGTGGCAAACAATTGCCTTACTTTTTTGCGCCCCCACACCAGCTTGCGGGTGTCGGTATCAATGGTAAGCCAAGAGCGATAGTTTTTGGTCAAGAGCGTAAGCACGTCATACCAATGACTGGCATTGACCAAGTTGGAAGCATCGTTTTCAGAAAAAACGGTCGGTTTTTCATTGATAGGAAACTCGGCAAAAATAATGGCTTGGGGCATTACTTCTTGAATGGTAGCCGCAAATTGATTGATAAAAGGCTTGAGATAATCTTGTTGAAAATCCACTTTTTTGCCCTTGACTTGGGCAAAATAATCGGGCTTGAGGAGAACCGAGTTGCCTTTTTCGTCCAAATCCCACACGGCGTGTTGCCGCCAAATACATTTAAAGCCACTTATCCACGCTTTGATGCCTTTGGGGTTGATTTCAACTAAGCCTTTGGCTTTCATTCCGCGCCGGCTAAACTCCCAATTCTCGACCTGCATAGGCTTACCCGAAGCCGCCGCCATACTCTCAAAAGGGCTCGGCATTGCCCCTTTGCGAAAAAGAGCTTCGTTTTTTGCCAAATCTTGCCAGCCAATCCAACCTGTCGAAGGCTCGTTGAGGGTATCAAAACCTACCACATTGTCCAAATCTTGTAGTTTGATAGCTACTTGTCGAATGGCTTGGAGGTAATGACTTTGCAAATACTCCTGAATCGGTTGCTCATCTACTAGGATTTCGGGGGCAAAATCGTTGCCGCCAAAAAATAGCGTAAACATCGTAGCCGATGCCAATTTGCTATAGTTGGTAGCCCAAATCATTTCGGGTAGGTCATCGCTGTATGTGTGGTGCAAAATGGCAGCCCCGGTTTCGGCAAAGTTTTTCACGTCCAAACCTATTTTTTCAAATGTCCAGCGCGGTGCGCCGTCTCCTCCCGAAAAGCGGCTCCATACATCTTGATGAGGGTCTATCATCACTTGAATACCGTATTCTTGGGCTTTTTTGACCACTTGATATACATATTCCAGATAATCCTCGTCATAAACACCCGGACCTTTGTGTTCGATGGCTTCCCAAGTAATCAAAAAACGGACAAAGGTAAAACCCCAGCTTTGGAGGCGTTTGAAATGCTCATCGGCTTTTTTGAGTGGAAAAGGTCTGCCGACAAAGGAGATTTTAGTTTCATAAATGCCAAATTTGATGTGCGTAGCCAGATTGGGAACAGCCGGTATTTTGGCACTACCCCCCAAGTTTACGCCTCTCAGCATCAAAACTCTGCCCGAATCATCTTTAAAATAAGGTCCGTCAATGTGCATTGCAATAATGGTTGATTCAAAAACTAATGATTTTAGAGCCTATAATCTGTTGATTATCAGGTATTTATAAAATATTTGCAAAAAAAACAATGAGCAAAAACTCAATATTTATAATGCAAATAAAGAATAAAAAAATATCTTTCAAATCAAAACACCGTATTTTGACTAAATAAAATGATAAACGAATTTAGAATTGTATGGATATGGATAGTAGTGAGAATTAGTTAAATTCATAAAATATTGATAATCAATGAGTTATGAAAATAGATTGCTTTGTTTTTAGCCTATTGTATCATAAAACCGCAATTACTTTGGGACTAAAAATTAGAAATGATGAAATACGAACTAGTATAAATTAACGTGAATATTTTGATAAGTAATTGATAATCAAATAATTATAATTTAAAAAACACATTTTTTTGATAAATTATGTTTAAAATAAAATTGTATTATTTTAATATAATAAATATTTAATATAATTTTTGTATAAATGCATAAAATACTGACAGTCAATTAGTTAATTGAAAAATTGAACTAATAAAAATAACCCAACTACGTCATCCTGTAAGGAACTTTGTGGACTTTTTTCAGCCTCCCCCCAACCCCCTCCGAAAGAGGGGGAGAAATACAATTTATTGATTTTCAATTAATTACAGAAAAATTCTAAAAGGTAACAATTTAACAAAGCTCCTTACAGGATGACGATTTGGGGAGTTTTTTTGGATTTTTGCATTTCTTTATAAAAACTTATTTTTTGTACTTTTTTAATACGCTTTAAAATATTCACGTTAAATTATTGATTATGGTGGAGGCATTTCAAATTTATTCCTTAAATTCCCTCTCTCAGAGGAGAGGGCAGGGGTGAGGGCTTAAAACGTAAATTTGAAATACACCCATTATGGTTCTATATGATCTTATTTGATGGCAGGGAGGGTTTAAAAAGCAATCCGTGTTAAATCTGTTTAATCTGTGTCATCTGTGTTCCAATTTTTATTTCTCAAGTAAAATCATAAAAAGCCTTGATTATCAATGAGTTATATATATTGATTACTCATTTTATTTTTAACCAAATACTTATGATAAAATATTATCTTTGCGAAATCTGTTCAGATGTAAGTTAGGAATATTCTGAGCTAACTTGCTGATTGTCAGTACGATTTACTACGTGGAGCGAGCAGATTAACAAAATCATCATACATTTACTTAAATTTTAAAGTTTGTGAAATTTCGTTTTATTCAACAGTTTATCAAATACAGCCTCTTGGTGGGCTTGGGAGTTTTGTTTTTTCGTTGTGGCAGCTCGAGGGTTTATGAGCAAAATATTGACCTCAAAAACGCCCGTTGGTATGCCGATTCGGTGCTGGTTTATTCTTTTGACATCAAAGATGCCAATATTGCCTACAATTTACTTTACAATATCCGCAATAGCCTCCAATACCCTTACTATAATTTGTATGTAACTTATTATTTGGAAGATGCTCAAGGCAAGCAATTGTCGACCGAATTACAAAATATTACGCTGATGGATGCCAAAACCGGCAAACCCTTTGGGAGTGGGCTGGGCGATATTTTTTCGCATCAGCTTGAGATACCCAACCTTACCCGTTTCAAATTTCCCAAAGCCGGGCGATATACTTTCAAAGTAAAGCAGTATATGCGGCAAGACCCGTTATTGGGGGTGGTTTCATTTGGTCTCAAAGTTGAGCAGGCTGAGTAAATGATATAATAATTTATAAACCATTGATTATCAAGCATTTATAAACATTGTAACACAGCCTTTAGGCTGTGGGAGGCACAGCCTAAAGGCTGTATTACATCAGTAATTCCCACTTTGACACATCTAACTCATTGATTATCAATGGGTTAAAAATGCGGGTAACTGATTATTTTATAACTATCTGATTATCAGGGTTTTACAAGTTAATAAAAATTTTATAAGTCATTGATAATCAAGCACTTATCCATAGTGGGAATTGCTGGTGTTACATTCTTATTTGTCAAAAGTCAAAGATTATCAAGCATTTATAAAAAAAGTTAATTTTTGCCTCCATATCATTCAATAAATCTATATCTTTAAGATTGAATAATTGATGTTAAATTTTTAAAATTAAATAATTAGTTTTAAACCAATGAGAAATCAAAATGCTTTGCTAATCATAGATGCCCAATATGACTTTTGCAATCCCAATGGGGCATTGTATGTACCGGGAGCCGAAAAAGATATGGAACGCCTCAAAAAAATGATTTTGAACAATGTTGATAGCCTTGACCATATTTGTGTAACCCTAGACTCGCATCCGGTCAATGATATTTCGCACCCCTCATTTTGGCAAGATAAAACCGGCAAACAGCCCGCACCTTTTACCCAAATCACGGCTCAGGACATAAAAAATGGGGCTTGGACACCCCGATTCTATCCCCAACAAGCCCTCAAATACTTAGAAGATTTAGAAAAAGACGGCAAGTTTTTACACATCATTTGGCCCGAACACTGCTTGATGGGTTCGAGAGGCGCAGCACTTGACGACAACTTGATGGATGCTCTCAAAACTTGGACATACAAAGGCAAATATTATCAAGCAGTTACCAAAGGTACTTATCCGCTTACCGAACATTTTGGAATTTTTATGGCGCAAGTACCCGTGGCTGACCGCCCCGAAACCCAATTGAACCAAAGCCTCATCAAAACGCTTGAGAATTACCAAAATGTATATTTAGCCGGTGAAGCTAAGTCGCATTGTGTCGCCACCAGCCTCAAGCAAGCAATGGATTATGCCCCCAATTTGGCAAATAAGATGATTGTAGTCGAGGATTGTATGTCAGATGTACCCAATATGGGTCATTTGGGCAAACCTATTTATGACGAAGCCAAGCAAAAAGGAGTACGATTTGTTGCATCTGACCAAATAAAAATGAATTAATATTCGTGATTTATTGATAATCAAGGGTTTAACGTATATATATTGCATATTTAAAAATAATCCCCAAGTCATCGAAGATGAAGCCCTGACAATAGCTAAATGGACTCATTCTTTGAATGAGCATAAAGTTTGATAAATAAAAACCTGAGCCAAGACTCAGGTTTTTTGTAAAGTTTTGATAATCAAAGAGTTACATATTTTCAAAACTGCAATTCATTTAACAAATCTTTCAAGGTTTGGGCAGGTTGGGGCGTTTTCATAAAAGTTTCACCAATCAAAAAACCACGATAACCGGCAAGTTGTAAGTTTTGAATCGTTTGGGCTTCGTGCAAACCACTTTCGGAGATTTTGACAAAATCTTGCGGTATTTTTTCCGCCAATTCCAAAGAAGTATTTACATCAACGGCAAAAGTCTTCAGATTGCGATTGTTTACCCCAACCAAATCAACATATTCGTTTAGCGATTTGTCCAATTCATTGGCATCGTGAACCTCCAACAAGACTTCTAAGCCCAAACTTTGCGCAAATTTTGCCAAATCTCTCAATTCTTGAGGCTCTAAACAAGCCGCAATTAACAAAATTAAATCTGCACCCAAGGCTTTGGCTTCAATGATTTGAAATGAATCAATAATAAAATCTTTGCGTAAAATCGGTATTTGCACAAAACTGCGGGCATTGCTAAGGTACTCGTTTTTGCCGCCAAAGTATTTTTCATCGGTCAAGATGGATACAGCCGAAGCCCCCGCTACTTCGTAGCCTTGCGCTATATCCGTGATTAATTGCTGAATAGCCGATGGGTTATCGGGTGTATTTTTCAAAACTCCTTTGGAGGGCGATTTTAGCTTACACTCGGCAATGATTCCGGCTTGGTTTTTTAAAGATTCTTTCAGAGAAACACATCGGCGAGCAAAATAGGCGGATTTTTCTAAATCCTGAATTGAATGAATAGATTTTTGATGTTTTACTTCAATTTTTTTATCGGCAATGATTTGGTCTAAAATATTCATAAAAGCTTGCGCAAAAGAGTTTATATGATTGTATATGACTTATTGGCTTGGGAATGAATACTATTTAAAGTGCTATTTAAAAAAAATAAGTAATTGATAATCAGCTATTTATAAAATTTATGATTGCAAATTAATCATTCCCCAGTCTTTGTCAATAGGGTAGCCCTAAAATCGGACAACAAAATAAGGTAAAAAATAATTATCTAAAGCACTAAGTAATGAGTTAGTTATACAATGTGCTGGTGTGTTGATGTAATACATTGATTATCAATTATTTAATAATTAATATTGTTTATTTTATTTTTAAATCATTCCTAAATACGTTACAGATTTTTGAAATAATTATTCAATACTTGCCTATTTTTGTTAATTCCTAATTCTCCGTCATTTTGGTGATTTTTGTTCCATTGGCGTATTCGGGCAGGCGATTGATGATACCCAAAATTTTGTTTACTTTGCCTACCGAATCGTTGATAGGATAATAGTTGATGGCTAGAGGGGTATTGTTGGAGGTTTGGACAAATTCACCTTCTATGACTTCATTGCGATTGAGTTTTTCCCAAAAAAGTTTGTAATTGACTGATTCTTGGGTGTTTTTAGTAACCAAAAGGCGATGATGCTTGTTTTGTAAATCTTCCCATTTGTATTTCAGCATTGCCAAAAACAAAGGCGTGGTTTTGAGGATTTCGCCATCAGGACTCAACTCTACAATGGGTGTGGTTTGCTCCAAAGCCTCCATTTGGGCTTGCAATTCAATAGCAGTATCTTTGAATTTGGTTTTGGCGACCTCCAAATCCAACAAATATTCTTTAATTTTTTCCTCCTGTTGCATTTCATTGCTGATATTGGTTGCCAATTGCATTACTTTTACCAAGCGTCCGCGATGGTCAGAAACGGGATAATAACTCCCACGCAGCCAAATAATCGTGCCGTCTTTGCGCAAAAAATCAAACTCACCATCAATAAATTCGTTATTTTTTAATCTATCCCAAAACTTTTGATAAGCCGTGGAGTCGGCATAGCGTTTTTTGAGCAGTATTTTATGCGATTGATTCATCAACTCTTCTTTGGTATAACCCAATAATTCCAAAAACTTGTCATTCACAAATTTGATATTGCCCAAGCCGTCATATTCTACCATTGCCGTCGAGATGTTGATGGCATTGAGTTGCTCTTGGAGTTCGCGGGCGCGTTTTTCGTTTTCTTCTTGCAAAGAGCGCATTATCTCCAAGTTTTGTTGCATAATTTCATCATTTTCTTGGAGGGCTTGGAGTTGTTCCAAAATTTTCTTGTCTTGGGCTTTTTCAGTCGTAATATCGTAAGCAAGAATCGAGATACGGCGATTTTTGCCTTCGCCTACCGTATAATAATTGGCACGCATCCAAAATGCCGTGCCGTCTTTGGCTACACATTCATATTCAGCCTCTACCAATTCGCTATTGCGCAAGCGGTTCCACAATTGGCGATACTCGTTGGAACTGACGTAGTCTTCGGCAAGAAAAATACTTTGGTGTTTGCCAATCAGTTCTTCGGCAGTGTATCTCGAGAGATTTAAAAAATTATCATTCAAGCGCAAAATATCGCCTTCGGGGCTAAACTCCAAGACCAGCATAGAGTGGTCAATGGCGGTAAATTGGCGTTGAAAATCAAGGGCTTGTTGTTCAAATTCTTGTTTGGTATGCTCGAGTTCGCGGGCGTTTTCGCGCAGGCGGGCGGTCATTTCTTGCGATTGTTCCAAAAGGTGCTGGGTGCGCAATATGCCACGAATACTTTGGAGCATTGTGGCCACGTTTTTTGCCAAGCGTTGGATAAATTCCAAATGCAAATCGCTGATTTTTTGCAAGACTGCGATTTCTATAACTCCCTGAATATCAGTATTATACATCAAGGGAACAATTACTAAACTTTTGCTACTGACTTTGGTGAGGGCGGATTCAATCACAGCGCGGTCGTCGGGCAGGTCATCTAGCAATACCATTCTTTTGGTTTTGATGATTTGCCCCAATACACCTTCGCCAATCGTAAATTTATTTTTTTTGACGGTTTTGGGCGTACAAGCGTAGCCACCGGTCATTTCGAGGGCGTTTTCTACCTCATCATATACATAAAAAGCTCCTTGAGTAGCTTTGAGCAATTCGGCAAGGTAAAGCATAATAATATCCGAAAATTCCGCCAGATTCTTGTCATAATTCAAGCGCATTACATCATCGAAGCGCGAAAGGTTAGACTCCAGCCATTGCTGACGCTCCATCTCGGTTTGGCGTTCGCGGAGTTCTTTTTCTACTTTTTGCATAGTTGCTTGATTTTCAAGCAATTGCCTGCGCTGGCTCTCAATTTCATCTTGAGTAGTTTGTAGCTCCTCCATATTTTGGCGGAGTTCTTCTTCGTTGGCGCGGGTGTGTTCGAGGGCTTCTTGCAAATCTTGGGTTTTGGTGCTTACGATTTCTTCGAGACGGCTGTTGGTTTCTTCAATTTCCATTTGTTTGGTAAGCAATTTTTGCTGGGTCAAAACCTCTCGAATCGTTTGGCGGCGCAAAAAATGCGCCCACAAGCCCGCCAAACCCACTTGCAAACACGAAATACCAATATAAAAACTCAAGCCTAGCCAATCAATTTCCATTGAGTTGAGTTGGCGGGGTACCAAGCGCAGAATAAAATTTTCGTATTCTTGGTTGATCAATTGCGTAGCACTGATAAAGCTGTTGAGATAAGTAAACATAAACATTTGCCCAAAAAACAAAAACACGCTGGGCCACATAGCTCGCCAATCTTGATACACAATCAGAATGGTAAACGAAGTAAAAAAGAAAAAACGAATTTCGGGCAAGCCGTTGAGTTGATAAATATACAGCAAAACAAAAGCCTGCAAAACCATTCCCGCCAAAATACGGGTAAACAAGGTTTTGGGATACAACAATACACTGGCATAAAAAATAACCAAAGCCGCAAAACTTACCAGCCAAGTAAGCCCCCAAGTGCTATGATAAAAACCAAAAAATACCGCCAAAATAAAGTGTAAACCCACAAAACCCAGCATAGCCATATCGCCCCGATGATATACTTCATCTAAGGCTTCGCGGATGAGGGTACGCGAGAGGGCTTTTTCGGCATCGCGGTCTTGGTCAAATTTTTGGTAAAGAGTTTTAGTGATATTCAGCTTATTCAGAATATCCGATGTGCTATTCAACATTGGTGCGCCAATTTTTTTTTAGAAACGTAATTTACTTGACGTAGTTGAGGCAAGATAATAATTATTTCTAGAAAAAGTAGTTTTTTTATTGGAATTTTCGTGTTGTATCGGCTTTGCCCTTCATTGTTTGGGGGGAATATTTTTGGTTTTTTTGATTCACCAAAGCTATGAGAAAAAAGGAAATTATTGCAATACTACTATACAAAATATGTATTCACGCAAAGACGCTAAGGCGCAAAGTACTGATAATCAATAAATTGTGCCTTAGTGTCTTAGTGGCGAATTAAA
>JALONJ010000524.1 GCA_025455045.1 Microscillaceae bacterium
AGTTTATTTTAAATATAATTTATAATTTACCGAAAAAATGTATTTTTTACATTATAATTATTTGATTATCAATTAGTTATAAAAATATTCACGTTAATTTAATACAAATACCTAAGTATAGTGTAACTAATTGATAATCAATTAGTTATGTATTTTTTGAGTCGACTTGTACTTGCGCTAGGCACGTTGGAAACGTGCAAGTAGGTCGTGCTAGGTTGGAAACCTAGCACATTGAAGTATAAAAACTCACAACTCATTGATTATCAAATACTTATATATTTTATTTGCTTCTTTGCCCATTTTGAGGAAGTACTAACTTTATTCTAAGCCTCAACTCATTTACGTGGGCAGGCTAGACAGCCTGCATTACAATTTTCCTGAAAAGTGGAGACCCAAATATATGTAAAGTGTTGATTATCATATACTTACAAATTGACACTCTTTTTTAACAGCACAATTAAAATTTCAATATTTATTTAGTTATTTTACAATAGGAATTGCTGTTTTTAGTACTTTTTTTCATAATCATTTGATTATCAGATACTTATTTATATTCTGAGTTGGTTTGTACTCGCACTAGACGCCGTTTGGAAATGCGCATTAGGTTCTGCTAGATTGGAAACCTAGCAGATTGAGGTAGAAACTTCACATATTCTTGATAAATTTCCACATCAAAATCAACGATTGAGCCATTGCTTAAACTCCACCGCTTTGCTGAGGCTCACAATTACCTCCTCGGCATAGTGGGGTTGAAGCACAATCTTCACGCGCCCTTTGGGGTAGCTAAACATTTCTTTGATAGATTTGAATGAAACCATCATTTGCCGATTTATCCGAAAAAAATGCTCAGGATTCATTACTTCCGCCAAATTGTCCAAAGTATAATCAATGATATACTTGCGGTTGTCGTGCGTAGTCAAAAAAATATAACGCCCTTCGGCATAAAAATAGGCGACTTCTTCTACGGCAATCGACTTTACTTTTTCGCCCGCCGTAACCATAAACCGCTTTTGGTAGGTTTCGGCAGGGTTTTGAATGAGTTTTAAAAGATTTTGATAATCAATGGGTGCATTGGAGCTTTGGAGTTTTTTGAATTTATCGAGCGCATTGCGCAATTCTTGCTCATCAATAGGTTTGAGCAGGTAATCAATGCTGTTGAGTTTGAACGCTCGTATCGCATATTGATTATAAGCAGTCGTAAATACAAGGGGGGCTTGCACCTTTACTTGCTCAAAAATCTGAAACCCTAAGCCGTCCGCCAAATGAATATCGACAAAGATTAAATCCGCGCTGTCGGACTTTAGCCAAGCTACGGCATCTTCTACGCTGTCAATTTGGGCTTTGATTTGTAAGTTTCGGTCAATTTTCAACAAAAGCAAAGCCAAGGTGTCGGAAGCTACTTTTTCGTCTTCAATAATGAGAATAGAAGTCATAAAATAATGTTGAGTGCTTAGTGCATAACGCTTAGTGTGAAGGGCTATTTTTATAAGTGAATAACTGTATCTAGCTGATAATCAATGATTTATGAATTTTTAAAGGTTTTTTTACTCATTTTCAGAAGACTCTAGCTTTATCCTAAACCCAAACTCATTTACGCGGGCAGGCTAGGCAGCCTGCGTTACAATTTTCCTGCAAAAATGTAGAGATTCTTTTTAAAAAATAAATCCAAAATCCGCAATCTCAAATCTCAAATCCACAATCCCAAATCCATTTATTCATTAATCAAAGGTATTTTGGCAATATATTCGGCTTCGGTCTGCACAAATTCGGGTTCAATCAAAGAAATCATCTCATAACGAGTTTTGAGGTTTTTCAAACCGATGCCGGTCGAGTTGTCTTCTTCTTCGTTGAGGCGTTTTTGCAGGTTATTGCTGACGATTAGATAATCACTTTCGTTTTTGATGCTGATTGTTAGCGGTTTTTTGCTCGAGACTACATTGTGTTTGAGCGCATTTTCAATCAACAATTGCAAAGAAAAAGGCGGCAATAAAAAATGCAATTTTGCTTTATCTACCTGAATATCAACCTTTAAATTATCGCCAAAGCGAATTTTTTGTAAAAAAACAAAGGAATTTATCAGCTTCAGTTCGTCTTCTAGGGTAATGAGCAGGCTGTCTTTATGGTCGAGTACATTTCGATATACTTTGGCAAATTCCTTGATAAAAACCACCGCTTGTTCGGGATTGGTTTGTACTATGCCCACCAAAGTATTGAGGCTATTGAACAAAAAATGCGGATTGATTTGGGTGCGCAAGGTCTCGAATTGCGAGCGAATGTTCTCCTTTTGCAATCTTTCGGTTTCAATGAGGGCGGTTCGCCATTGTTTGAACAAATACGCGCCTTCGTACATAGCTACTATAGCCAAATTGAAAATGACCGCATATAGTTCGCTTTTAAAAATATCTACCAATAAATCGTTGGACCCACCTGACATTCGAAAAGGTATAAACAACAAATGTACTACAATCGCTACCAAAGGGGCGTAGATCAGAATGGCGATGATTTCTAAAGGCAAATGAACTTTCCACTTGGTGCGCCAAGGGTAGTTTGCCTCCAAATAATGCAAAGTAAACACATTGATAATCATCAAAGAAAAAGCCATCAAAAAAGTCATACTGAGGTTGAAAGCAAACCAATTGCAGGAGCTCCAAAAGTTGGCAGCTTTGGGATGCTCCAACAAATAATTCAAAATAAACATATAGCTAGGCATAAAAAAGGTAATGCCCAGTACACAAGCCATTGCATATTTATCGATGCGGATAATATGATTGGAACAGCACAAAGGTTCAAAAAACTTCAAATTCATCATTCCTCTTCCAATTGCTTCTATCACGGTTTACAAATTCGTATTTACGGTTTTTTTTCGGTTTTTTCGTCCAATTCGATGACAAATACATCTTCTTTGGGTTTTTTGAAATAATGTCTTTCGCGGGCAAATTTTTCAAAGATTTGGAGATTGCGCGAAAGCTCTTGCCTATCGGCTTGAATTTCTTTGATGCGTTTTTCGTAAAATACTTTGGTTTTTTGCAGGTTTTTTAGCCTTTCTTGGCGATTGTATTGGGTAATCAAATCATTGGAATCCAAGAAAAAAATCCACAACAAAAAGCCTAAGCCGGTTAGGAGATAAAAATTGCGCAATATAGGTGGTAGTTTTAAATTCAATTTAGCAGTATTTAATCTCCAAATTTAGCCAATTTGCAGATCTATTGCAAATTAATTTTTCCATAAAAACGCTTTTCAAAATCCTAAAAGCCTCAAAGTGGCTTCGCACGTGGCAACTAAGGAGTCGCAGATAGGTACTTGTGGGCAATCTTGTGCCAAGCGATGCCGAATATAACGCTCATTGCTAAATCCCTTCTCGATACCGATTATCAATTGGCAATCGCCTGCTTCGCTTTTGGCTTTCCATTCGCCCAGTTCAAATCTTGAGGTTTGGGCGTAGGCGCGCTCGGGAAAGTGTTGGGCTTCTTGGGCTAACCAAAACATAATTGCGCCGGTTTCGGCGGCTTTGCGCAGGTGATAAGTTTCCCAATCGACTTGTTGGGCATATTGGAATGTTTTGTCCAAATAGACCTTGCGCGGGGAGGCAATGTTGAGTGTAGGGGCGAGATTTTGCAAAACTTTGATGGCATCGGCTTGCCAATCGGGTGCGCCCTGAATAGGTCCGGCTAAAAACACTAATTTTCCCGTAAATGCTTGATAATCAGGGGGTAGCAATACGATTCCTTGCATATTTTAGAGATTGATTGGGGGTGAAAGTATGTAATTTGGAGCTTTATTTATCAACGTAAATTTATTAAAAACAATTAAAAAAATACTCAAAAAATTAATTGATTGCTTTTTCAAAATAAGTTTAAATCAAATTTGATTCTCGACAACTTCAAAGGAATTGTTTACCTTAGTGCTGTCTAAAGCCGCTTAGGAATGAATAGTGAATAATGTAAAATGAATAATTTTGTAATTACCTGAAAATCAATATGTTACCAAAAAATATTGTTTACATTAATACTAACGTGAATATTTTAGTAACTATTTGATAATGAGCTAATTATGATGTAAAAATACGCTTTTTTTGACAAATCATCAATTATTTTAAAAATAAAATTGT
>JALONJ010000525.1 GCA_025455045.1 Microscillaceae bacterium
GAGGATCTTGAACGCTTGAAAAGAAGTTTGATAATTCCATCACAATATTTTATTTCGCAAAGATATTCCTTTTTTTTAGAAATTAACATTACTGCCTCCGGGGCAGGGGGCTTAGAAACCAGAAACCGTCCGAACTATTGTTAATTATGGTTTAAAAAAATATTTATGTACCATTGTTTTATTTCTTAAAAAGCGAACGTGCATTTTAAGCAATTGATAATCAATAGGTTACAGCGATCAAATAATTTTATGAATCTGATTGCTCGATATAAACATCTGGTTATCAATTAGTTAGCTATTTTCAAATTTATCTTTTAAATTTGGACAAAAATTAGTTGAACTATCATCTCAACAAAAGTGTTGTTTTAGCAATTGCAATTTATTTCAAAATATCAATTTGATTATGCTTACCATTATATTTGCTGTAGCCGCTATGGGCATATTTGTCGTATTTATGAGCTTGGGCTTGCTGATTCGGGGCAAAGAAATCAAAGGCACTTGTGCTTCCAAAAATGCCGCTTTGTTTGGCGAAGATGCCGTATGTGGCTTTTGCGGGCAAACGGCGGGTTCTTGCGATACCGAAAATTCTAAAGAAAATCCAAAAACTACGGCTGCCTCCTAAGTTTTTATTCAAAAAAACCAACATAGACTTTTTTGGCGAAAAACATATTTTTATATTTGCCTCTTATTTGCACAAAAATCTATCCATCATAGGCTAACTAACTGATAATCAATGACATTAATAAAATCCATTTCCGGTATTCGCGGTACTATCGGCGGCAAAAACGGCGACACGCTCAGCCCTTTAGATTTAGTAAAATTCACCTCAGCCTTTGGCATGTGGGTCAAGGCAAACTCAAATCATTCTACCCTAGTCATTGGGCGCGATGCGCGTCCTTCGGGCGAACTTATCACCCACATAGTTGCCTCTACTTTGCAAGCGATGGGTTTTGATGTCGTGGATTTGGGCTTATCTACCACCCCTACCGTGGAGGTAGCAGTGCCTTTGGAGCAAGCCGGTGGCGGAATTATTATCACTGCCAGCCACAACCCAAGCCAATGGAATGCACTTAAATTACTGAACCAAGAAGGTGAGTTTCTACCCCCTGAAGCCAGCCAACAAGTGCTTGCATTAGCCGAAAAAGAAGAATTTGAATACGCCGAAGTCAAAAAAATCGGTTCTTATCGCCTTGATGACACGTATTTGCAAAAACACATTGACCTGATTTTACAATTGCCTTTGGTGGACAAAGAAGCCATTGCCCAGCGTAATTTTAAAGTCATTTTGGATTGTGTCAATTCTACCGGCGGTATTTTTGTTCCCAAACTACTCGAGGCTTTGGGGGTAAGCCAAGTCAATCCAATGTATTGCGAACCCAATGGCCAGTTTCCGCACAACCCCGAACCCCTCCCCGAAAACTTGACCGATATTGCCCGCGAAATGTCAAAAGGCAACTATGATGTAGGGATTGTGGTAGATCCCGATGTGGATAGATTGGCTTTGGTTTGCGAAGACGGCTCAATGTTTGGCGAAGAATATACTTTGGTTGCCGTAGCCGATTATGTTTTGCAACACACGCCCGGGGCTACGGTTTCTAATTTGTCTTCTACCCAAGCCCTGCGTGATATAACGCACAAAATCGGTCAGACTTATGCGGCGGCGGCGGTCGGTGAGGTCAATGTAGTCAATAAAATGAAAGAAACTGGGGCGATTATTGGTGGCGAAGGCAACGGAGGCATTATTTACCCAACTTTGCACTACGGGCGCGATGCTTTGGTGGGCATTGCCTTGTTTTTGTCGCATTTGGCAAAGTATGGCAAGCCTATTTCAATGTTGCGCTCCACCTATCCCAAATACCATATTTCAAAAAATAAAGTATCGCTGACCCCGGAAATTGACGTTGATGCAATTTTGGAAAAAGTCCAAACTAAATACAAAAATCAACCCATCAACACCGAAGATGGGGTAAAAATTGAATTTGATAGCATTTGGGTACATTTGCGCAAGTCGAATACCGAGCCTATTATTCGCATTTATTCGGAAGCTGACTCCGCAAGTACAGCCGACAGCATTGCCAACAAGATTATTCAAGACATCAAAGAAATGGTTGCCGAAGGCTAAAAATTGCGCCCTGATAACTTTTGGAATAGAAATTAGATTTACAAACCTGTCAGTTTTAAACAAGCTGACAGGTTTTTTCATTATTGCTTAAATTCCAAAACGAAATGCGATATTATAACTACTTGATTATGAGCAGTTTATCAATAAAATCCTTTTTTTCTTTGATTTTTTTCAGAAATCCCCCTTCAAAATGAATAAGGGTGTTTCTGAAAAAAAAATCATTTATTGCCCCAGTTGGCTGGAAGCGAAGAAACTTGCATTTCGTTTTGGAATTCAAGTTTGGCGTTTAGAAAATGTAATTAATCGCCCACATTTCGTTTCTGAAAGACAACCAATAAATTACCCAAATTCCAATAAATTTCTCAACATCTATCTACAATTAGCAAAAAATAACCTAATTTAGTCAATTACGTACATTTATTCAACAGGGCTTTTTTGAAGCGATATAAATTATGAAATCAAAATCTATTGTACTCCTTTGTTTGTTTGGGTGGTTATTGACCGGTTTTTCAGCTTGTATGCCTCCGCGTTGCAAAATACCCAATTGCCACGTAGTAATTGACCACAACCACGCTCGCTATGGCGAGACCGTGAGTGGGGGCGAGGCGGCAACTCGAGTGTATCGGGGCTTGCCTTGGTATCGCTACGCTTTTCGCAAGAAGTACAAAGCCAAAAATTCAATGGGGCGTTATCGCAAAATAGACACTCGAGAAGCCTATGACAAACAATAATTGGCGGTAAGACTCAAGAGTTTGAATGGGAGGCTTACTATGCAAAAGCTTGATAATCAATTAGTTAGTTGCTTTTAGCTCCAAATGAAAGCAGAGATGGCTTATGAATTAAGTTTTAGTACAATAGATTTTGCTAGATTTTCAGATGCTTGCGGGTGGCAATTGGTGAATAAATAAGGCTCAATCATCTCTAATTCCATCAGATAAAAAACTTCATTGCAAATAATGCCATCTACGCGAGCAAAAAGGTAATCGGGGGCAAAAATATCCAATACCCTTCGTGCCTGATTGACAATGAATTGTGGAAGCTCGACCCAATCAGCACTCCCGCCAAACTCTTGTTGCACACGAAAATCGCCGGTTTTGGGCTTTTTCAAAATATTGTATTGAAAACCATTGGCAAAAAAAATAATTGATACTTCGCCCACCGTAGCTATCTCGGGAATAAATTTTTGGAGCAATAAGTCATTTTCTTGCAATAAATTGGTGATATTCTGCAAAGTGTTTGGGGTAGCACCTTTATCAATCAAAAAAGTATTATTGGAACTTGCCGAAACAGCCGGTTTGATAACTGCCCTTTGCCAAGTTTGATTTGCCATCATCGCCTCAATATCTACAGCTTTGCCTTTGGCTAAAAAAACGGTTGGTAAAATCGGGATGTTTTGATTTGCCAACTCTTGCAAATAAAACTTGTGCAAATTGCGCCGTATCACGGGCAGAGGATTCCAAGTAGGAATTTGTAGGGTGGCAATTGCGTCTAAAAATAATTGAAAATTGGGTAGTTGAGTATGATAATCCCAACACGAGCGAAAAATCAATGCGTCTATTTCGGCTAAATTATGCGGATTTGTCCACACAATTGGGCAAATTTCAAACAAACTTGTATCTAAAAAGCCTGCCAATGCTCGGTCTTCGGGGTGTAAATCAGGATATTTATGATAAGTAACAATGCCGATTTTAGTTTTCAAAATTTATGATTAATTTATTGATAATCAATGGATTATGGTTTTTTAAACTACCTGAAAACCTTTGGAGTTTGGGTTTAGGCAAATAACTAGGGTGTATTTCAAATTTACTACCTATCACCCTCTCCTTCGGCGAGGGCAGGGTGAGGCAAAAGAAATGCGTAAATTTGAAATGCAACCAATACCTATGATTAGGCTGTTCAAACGTGTTTATTTCTTCCTCCTATTTTTGTCATTCGTTTTATAGTCTTTAAGGTCATTTATTTTGACTTTTTCGAGGGCGTTTTTTA
>JALONJ010000095.1 GCA_025455045.1 Microscillaceae bacterium
TTTTAAAGGAACAAAATCAAGTGATATTTAGCCCGGCGTGAGAGCTTCAATTCGGTGAATGACGGTAAGCAAGCAAACGCTGTTTTAACACCGGCAATTCCACTTTACGACCCAGGTATTCTAGCGCCAGGTGACGTATTACCGTACTACAGACAGTCGGCGGGCGTCGTCTAGTCTCATCTCGTCTCGCCTACCTGTTCGTTGCAGTTCGAATCGAAGTCTTGAGTTGTAAATCGGGGGCAATCAAATTGACCAGACTGGACTTGCCTACACCCGAGTGTCCTGAAAGCAATGATTTTTGGTTCTGAAGCCACTGTCTAAAATCTTCAATGCCCTCGCCGGTGAGCGTAGAAGTAAGCAAGCAAGGATAGCCGATGTCTTCGTATATTTGTTTGATTTCTTGTAAATATTCGAGTTCTTCGGCATTGAATAAGTCAATTTTATTAAAAACCACCTTTGCCGGAATCTCAAAAGCCTCCGCTGTAACCAAAAAACGGTCAATAAATCCCAAAGAAGTACGTGGAAAGGTAAGCGTAACTATCAAAATGGCTTGGTCAAGATTGGCGGCAAGAACGTGCGCGTGGGCGGTTTTGTGTACCGATTTGCGCACAATATAATTGTCGCGGGGCAATACCTCAGTAATAATGCCGGTGAGTTCGGTAGAGTTTTCAATCTCATAATCCACATAATCGCCGACCGCGATAGGATTGGTTACTTTTTTGTCCAAAAGTTTGAGTTTGCCGCGAACTCGGCATTTGAGAATTGATTTATCATCGGTCAATACTTCGTACCACAAGCCGGTAGAGCGCATCACAATTCCTTGCATTTAGTCTAGGTTTAAATGGAATTAAAAATCAAAATTACAAAAAAAGGCGCACAATTGGAGCAGTCAAAGCAAAAACCTTTGGATTGGGGGCTAAAGTCGGAAGTTTTAAATATCACATTTATAAATATCGATTGTTGGGCAAAAGTTCAAAAATAAATTCATAACTATTTGACCGTGTCCGCCCAGCCATTCCCGCTTTGGCACATCTAACTTATTCATTATCAATGGGTTAAAAATGCGGATAACTGCTTATTTTATAACTGTCTGATTATCAGGGTTTTACAATTTGATAAAAATTTTATAAAGCATTGATAACCAAGATTTTTCTCTAAGTTTTTACAAAAAAATAGCCATTGGTAAGCCGAAATAAGTTTCATTTTACCAATGGCTAAATATATTTTTGGGGAAGGGGGTTTTGTATAACTAATTGATAATCAAATAGTTACCTAAAACCCATTCTCCATTCAAGCTTTAACGCTGATATTCACGGTCTTTGCTAAAAGCTTTTTGGGTTTCACCCATTTGCTCATATTCTTCTTCCGATACTACCAAAATATCTTCGTATGCCCGCAAACCAGTACCTGCCGGAATCAAATGACCCACAATTACGTTTTCTTTCAAACCTAATAAGTAATCCATTTTACCGTTGATAGCCGCCTCACTCAATACTTTGGTTGTCTCTTGGAACGAAGCCGCCGAGATAAAGCTATCCGTACCCAATGAGGCTTGCGTAATCCCTTGCAAAGTAGGACGCGAAACCGCCGGTTCAGCTTCTCTTACTTTCACAATTTTTAAATCTTTGCGTTTTAGGTAAGAGTTTTCATCTCGTAATTGACGAGCCGTAACAATTTGTCCGGGTTTGAATTTCTCCGAATCTCCGGCATCGGTTACTACTTTTTTATTCAAGATAGAGTCGTTTTCTTCGCGGAAGGTAAATTTATCTACCGACTGTCCGGGTAAGAAATTGGTATCTCCCGGCTCTACGATTTCTACTTTTTGCATCATTTGTCTTACAATGGCTTCAATGTGTTTGTCATTGATTTTCACCCCTTGCAAGCGATATACTTCTTGAATCTCGTTTACCAAGTATTCCTGTACAGCAGTAGGTCCTTTGATAGCCAAAATATCTGAAGGTGTTACCGCTCCATCTGACAAAGGTTGTCCGGCGCGTACAAAGTCATTGTCTTGCACCAAAATATGTTTGGACAATGGCACTAAGTAGCGTCTTTGAACCCCATCTTTGGATTCGATAAATATCTCCCGATTACCACGCTTGATACCTCCATAACTTACTACACCATCTATTTCACTTACCACCGCAGGGTTTGAAGGGTTACGTGCTTCAAACAACTCTGTTACTCGAGGCAAACCACCCGTAATATCGCGGGTTTTACCCATTGTCCGAGGAATTTTTGCCAAAATTTGTCCGGCTTTTATTTTCACTCCGGCATTTACGACGATGTAAGCGCCCACGGGCAAGTTAAAGGTACGAGTAGTTTCCTCATCATTGGTATTGACAATGATTGCGGGGTTTTTGGTACGGTCGCGGCTTTCAATAATCACCATTTCGCGGAATCCGGTTTGGGCATCTATTTCCTCTTTGCAAGTAATACCGTCTTCAATTGCATCAAACACTACTTCACCGTCAGTTTCTGAAAGAATTACCGCATTGTAGGGGTCCCAGTTACAAATTTCATCGCCTTTTTTCACTGCATCGCCCTCTTTGACTCTTAAATAAGAACCATAAGGTACGTGATTTGAAATCAAGACTTTTTTACCGTCATTGGTTGCAATTTTGACCTCACCTGAGCGTCCCATCACAATATCCACTGGTTTGCCTTCATTGTCAATACCGGCAATTTTGCGTATATCCTCAAATTGAATCACTCCGTCAAACTTAGCTTTGATAGATGGGTCAACGGCAATGTTTGAAGCAGTACCTCCAAAGTGGAAAGTACGCAAAGTGAGCTGAGTACCCGGCTCACCAATAGATTGAGCGGCAATAACACCTACGGCTTCTCCATTGTCCACCATTCGTCCGCTGGCTAGGTTGCGACCATAACATTTGGCACAAACGCCACGGCGAGTTTCACAAGTCAATACTGAACGAATTTCTACGGTCTCAATACTGGTGGCATCAATTCTTTCGGCAATTTCTTCAGTAATTTCTTCACCCGAAGCCACTATCAACTCATCAGTGATTGGATCCATCACATCGTGGACAGTTACCCGACCCAAAATTCTTTCGGCAAGGGCTTCTACCACATCTTCATTATCTTTCAGTGCCGAAATTGCTATCCCCCGCAAAGTACCGCAATCTTCTTCGGTAACAATTACATCTTGAGCAACATCTACCAAACGACGAGTCAAATAACCGGCATCGGCAGTTTTCAAAGCCGTATCTGCCAAACCTTTACGCGCCCCGTGGGTAGAAATGAAGTATTCCAAAACGTCCAAGCCTTCTTTAAAATTAGAGATGATAGGGTTCTCAATAATCTCCCCTACCGAACCTTGCAGGTTTTTCTGAGGTTTAGCCATCAAACCACGCATCGCCCCTAACTGACGAATTTGCTCTCGCGAACCGCGTGCGCCGGAATCCATCATCATATAAATAGGATTAAAGCCTTTTTGGTCTGATTTTAATTGAGTCATCAAAATCTCTGTAATCTTAGAGTTTACGCTTGTCCAGTTGTCAATTACTTGATTATAACGTTCATTATCAGTAATCAAACCCATTTCGTAGGTCATCGTAATCTCTTCTACTTCTTGGGTGGCTTTGACAATCAGTTCATCTTTTTCTTTGGGAACAATTACATCACCCAAACCAATTGACAAACCTCCACGATAAGCGGTTTGGAAACCTAAGTATTTAATATCATCTAAGAAATGAGCAGTACGCGCAACTCCCGCAATTTTAAATACTTTAGAAATAATTTGTTGGAGTTTTTTCTTAGTCAATAATTCATTTACATAACCTACTTCTTCGGGGACAAACTGATTAAACAATACCCTTCCGGCTACGGTATCAATCATTTCCTCTACCAAAGTACCATCATCTTTACGAACCTTGACTTTTACTTTGACGAGAGCATTTTTGGATAATGCACCTTCATTCAAAGCAATGATTACTTCTTCAGGACTATAAAAACGTTTGCCTTCACCAACTACTACATCTTCGGGGGTGCTTTTACGCTCTTTGGTCAAATAGTACAATCCCAACACCATATCTTGTGATGGTACGGTAATGGGTGAACCATTGGCAGGGTTCAAAATATTGTGAGCCGAAAGCATCAAAAGTGAAGCCTCCATAATTGCTGCCGGTCCAAGTGGCACGTGAACCGCCATTTGGTCACCGTCAAAGTCAGCATTAAATGCAGTACAAACCAAGGGGTGTAACTGAATTGCCTTACCTTCAATGAGTTTGGGTTGGAAAGCCTGAATACCCAAACGGTGCAAAGTAGGCGCACGGTTGAGCAATACTGGGTGTCCTTTCAATACATTTTCCAAAATATCCCAAACTACGGGGTCTTTTCTATCAACAATCTTTTTGGCAGATTTGACAGTTTTTACAATACCCCTTTCTATTAACTTTCTGATAATGAACGGTTTAAACAACTCAGCCGCCATATTTTTGGGCAATCCACATTCGTGCAGCTTCAACTCTGGTCCGACT
The DNA here is from genome assembly GCA_025455045.1 of Microscillaceae bacterium. GTDB lineage: Bacteria > Bacteroidota > Bacteroidia > Cytophagales > Microscillaceae > JALONJ01. The sequence continues at coordinate 4,500 of JALONJ010000095.1, forward strand.
ACAATTACCGAACGACCCGAGTAATCCACCCTTTTACCCAATAAGTTTTGGCGGAAACGCCCTTGTTTACCTTTCAGCATATCCGAAAGTGATTTCAAGGCGCGGTTTCCATCGGCTCTTACCGCATTTACTTTTCTTGAATTATCAAATAATGAATCAACTGCTTCTTGAAGCATCCGTTTTTCGTTACGGAGAATTACTTCTGGGGCTTTGATTTCAATTAATCTTTTCAGACGATTGTTGCGAATGATTACTCGGCGATACAGGTCATTCAAATCCGAAGTGGCAAAACGACCACCATCTAGCGGCACCAAAGGACGAAGCTCGGGCGGAATAACCGGCACCATTTTGATAATCATCCATTCTGGCTTATTGGCAACCCGAGTTTGGGCTTCGCGGAAGGCTTCAACCACCCGCAAACGCTTCAAAGCCTCGGCTTTTCTTTGCTGTGATTTATCGGTAGAAGCTGAGTTACGCAATTCGTAAGACAAATCATCTAAATTGATGCGTTTGAGCAACATCTCGAGTGCTTCAGCCCCCATTTTGGCGATAAATTTATTGGGGTCATTGTCATCTAAGAGCTGATTTTCGCGGGGTAGGCGGTCAATAATGTCTAGATATTCATCTTCCGAAAGAAAATCCATATTACTCACTCCTTCTTGCCCCATAATACCCGCTTGCACTACTACATAGCGCTCGTAGTAAATGATTTGGTCAAGCTTTTTGGTTGGTAATCCCAACAAATACCCAATTTTATTGGGTAAAGAACGGAAATACCAAATATGAACTACCGGCACTACCAATTCGATATGCCCCATACGCTCGCGGCGAACTTTCTTTTCCGTTACTTCTACGCCACAACGGTCACAAATAATTCCTTTGTAACGAATCCGTTTGTACTTACCACAATGACATTCCCAATCTTTGACCGGTCCGAAAATTCGCTCGCAAAACAAGCCACCCATCTCGGGCTTGTAAGTACGATAGTTGATAGTTTCGGGTTGGGTTACTTCGCCATAAGAAGAATCGAGGATTGACTCTGGAGAAGCCAAGCTAATGGTTACTCTCCTAAAATCATTAGTAATTTTTTTGTTTTTTCTGAATGCCATTACAAATCCCAGTTTAATAATGTTTTTTAAAATGTCAGATTCAGACCTAAGTAATTATCTTGAGCCAATCTCAAGATACATAAGCATCTGATTGTCAGATAGTTATGTTTTAATACTTATTTTCACTATATTTCAATAAAAGTGGGTAGAATTTAGATTTTTTATTTTTGAATAGCTAAAACCTTAATTATCAAGGGTTTAGACTTAATTTAAAACAATGAATCAAATACCCGTTTTATTGATTTATCCTAAGCAATTTAATTAAAATCAAATTGCCTAGGAATTATTAAATCTAAAAATTGCAACTAACTAATTATCAGCTAGTTATAATTACTTTAATCTAAAGTGATTTCCAATGCCAAGCCACGTAATTCGTGAACTAATACATTGAATGATTCGGGAACACCCGGGGTAGGGATTACCTCACCTTTTACAATAGATTCGTACGCTTTGGCGCGACCGATTACATCATCTGATTTCACAGTCAAGATTTCTTGCAGTACATTAGATGCGCCGAAGGCTTCTAATGCCCAAACTTCCATCTCACCAAAACGTTGTCCCCCAAATTGAGCCTTACCACCCAAAGGTTGTTGCGTAATCAATGAGTAAGGGCCAATTGAGCGCGCGTGCATTTTATCATCAACCAAGTGACCTAGTTTGAGCATATAAATGATACCTACGGTAACTTTTTGTTCAAATCTTTGTCCGGTCAATCCATCAAATAAGTAAGTGCGACCAAACTCCGGCAAACCGGCTTCGGCAAGCTCACTGGCAACATTGGCTTCGGTAGCTCCGTCAAAAATCGGGGTAGCATATTTTCTGCCTAGTTTTTGACCTGCCCAACCGAGAACCGTTTCGTAGATTTGTCCCAAATTCATCCGCGAAGGCACACCTAGGGGATTCAAAACTATATCTACTGGGGTTCCATCTTCTAGGAATGGCATATCTTCATCACGAACAATTTTGGCTACCACCCCTTTGTTACCGTGACGACCTGCCATTTTATCACCTACTTGCAATTTACGTTTTTTGGCAATATAGACTTTGGCAAGCTGCACGATACCGGCTGGCAACTCATCACCTACTTCTTTGGCAAATCGCTCACGCTTGAAAATACCCGACAGCTCATTGCGTTTGCGGTTATAGTTTTTCACCATATCCATCAACAAGCGGTTGGCACTAGCATCATCTGAGGAGTTTTCAAAGTAAATATCTTTGAGCAAGTTTACCTCTTCGGGAACAGCATAAGCACTTTCATCTTCATAAGGGTTGTTTTTGGGGAATAAATTTTCAACAATATTATTCCGATTAAATTTAACCCCTTTGGAAACAATTTCGTGTCCAAATTTATGTTTGATACCGTTGCAAGTCTTGCCCTCGAGCAATTCTACCATCTTCGCAATCATTTTTTCACGAATAGCCACTAGCTGCTTACTATAGATATTCATTAGGGCTTTTACTTCTTGCTTGGCTTTATCGCGCAAATCTTTGTCGCGTTTGGGGCGAGCAAAAAGTTTGGTGTCAATTACCACACCTTTCAATGAGGGTGGTGCTTTCAAAGAAGCATCTTTCACATCACCGGCTTTATCCCCAAAAATGGCTCGCAAAAGTTTTTCTTCGGGTGTAGGGTCGGATTCGCCTTTGGGAGTAATTTTACCAATCAAAATATCTCCTTCTTTGACTACTGTACCGACTTGTACGATTCCATTTTCGTCCAAATATTTGATGGCTTCTTCGCTTACATTGGGGATTTCTGAGGTCAATTCTTCTTCTCCCCGTTTGGTATCCCGAACCTCTAATTCAAATTCTTCAATATGAATAGAAGTAAAAATATCATCTCTTACTACACGTTCCGAAATAACAATCGCATCTTCAAAATTATATCCCTGCCAAGGCATAAAAGCTACTTTCAAGTTTGCACCAAGGGCTAGTTCACCACCTTCGGTCGCATAACCTTCGCACAAGATTTGACCTTTTTTAACTTTTTGTCCTTTGATGACAATAGGTCGCAAATTGATAGTAGTATCTTGGTTGGTGCGGCGGAATTTGACCAAATTATAAGTTACCAAGTCGTCCTCAAAAGAAACCATTTTTTGTTCTTCGGTGTATTCGTAGGCAACCACAATTTTCTTAGAATCAACAAAGTGGATTACTCCGTCTTCTTCGGCAACCACTAAGGCACGCGAATCTCGGGCAATTCGTTCCTCCAAACCCGTACCTACAATGGGGGCTTGTGGGCGCAACAAAGGTACAGCTTGACGTTGCATATTCGAGCCCATCAAAGCGCGGTTGGCATCATCGTGTTCCAAGAAAGGAATCATAGAAGCCGCAACCGAAACAATTTGATTGGGGGCAACATCCATATAAGTCAAGGCATCTGGCTCTTTCAATGGAAAATCTCCTTCATAGCGCGACTTAACCCTCACCTCGCTAAAACTACCTTCTTCATCAATCGCTACATTGGCTTGAGCAATGTAATTTTGGTCTTCTTCTTCGGCAGTCAAAAAGATAATTTCATTGGTAGCTTTACCATTTTTCACCACTCGATAAGGAGTTTCGATAAAGCCCATTGAGTTCACTTTAGCGTGTACGCACAAAGATGAAATCAAGCCAATATTAGGTCCTTCGGGGGTTTCAATAGTACAAAGTCGCCCATAGTGCGTATAATGCACATCTCGAACCTCAAAACCGGCACGTTCCCTTGACAAACCTCCGGGTCCTAAAGCCGACATCCGGCGTTTATGCGTTATTTCGGATAGAGGATTGGTTTGATCCATAAATTGCGACAATTGGTTTGTCCCAAAAAATGAATTAATCACCGAAGACAAGGTACGCGCATTGATTAAATCAACCGGTTTGAAATCCTCATTGTCTCGAACATTCATCCGTTCTTTGATGGTACGAGCCATCCTTGCCAAGCCAACCGCAAACTGACCATACAATTGTTCACCTACGGTTCTCACTCTACGGTTGCTCAAGTGGTCAATATCATCAACTACAGCATTAGAATTAATCAACTTAATCAAGTGCTTTACTATCTCGACGATGTCCTGAGTAGTAAGTACTCTGGTTGAGTTATCGATAGGAAGCCCTAGTTTTTTATTGATACGATAGCGACCAACCTCGCCTAAATCATATCTTTTATCACTAAAAAATAAACTTTGGATAATTTCTCGGGCAGTTTGCTCATCAGGAGCTTCAGTATTTCTCAACTGACGATAGATTTGCTCCAAAGCTTCTTTTTCAGAGTTGGAAGTATCTTTTTGTAAGGTATTATAAATAATGGCAAAATCCGACACATTGACATCGGTACGATGCACAATGATTGATTTTACGCCTGAATCTAAGATTGTTTCGATATCATCTGCATCAATCGTATGTTCACGCTCGAGGAGAATATCATTTCTTTCTATAGAAACTACTTCACCGGTATCTTCATCTACAAAATCTTCCATCCAAGTACGTAGAACCCTTGCCGCCAATTTCCTATCTACGGCTTTTTTGAGTTCTTCGGGAGTAGCTTCAATTTCTTGCGAAAGGTTAAATAAGTCCAAAATTTCGCGGTCTGTTCCAAAACCAATCACCCTCAGAAGAGTGGTTACGGGGAATTTCTTTTTACGGTCAATGTAAGCATACATTACATTGTTTACATCGGTTGTAAATTCAATCCACGAGCCTTTGAAGGGAATAATTCTGGCTGAATACAACTTAGTACCATTGGTATGCTTGCTTTGGGCAAAAAACACCCCCGGCGAACGATGCAACTGCGACACAATTACCCTTTCGGCACCATTGATTACAAATGAGCCTCTTTCGGTCATATAAGGTATATTCCCTAAAAAAACCTCTTGCTCGATGGTTTCAAAGTCCTCATTGTCTTCATCACGGCAAGAAAGTCGCAATTTAGCTTTTAATGGAACAGAATAGGTCAATCCTCGATCTATACACTCATCAACCGAATATTTGGGCGGGTCGATGGTATAGTCGATAAACTCTAATAAAAAGTTTTCGCGGGAGTCACCAATCGGAAAATTTTCCATAAAGACCTTATAAAGACCTTCATTTGCACGATTATCCGACTGAGTATCCACCTGAAAAAACTCCTTAAAAGATTGTACTTGAACATCAAGAAAATCGGGATAGTCAGTAATTTTCTTAACTCTGGCGAAGTTTATTCGTCCTGTGTTAGTGGTGTTTTGCATAAGGCTTATGAAAGCTGATAAATAACTTTTATATGTTTACCTAGCAACAAAATGCTATTGTTTGAATAGCCAAAATCAAGTTGAATTTGAATAATTTATTTTTTATAACTATTTGATTATCAGCTAGTTATAATTTATTTAATTCAAATTCTAAACCAACGATATTTTACTTAATATTTTCATCAATAGGTCGATACAACAACCATAACAAATTGATAATCAGCAATTTGTCTTGATATGATTCATAATACTCTTAAAAATCATATTTGATGAAAATGTCCAAAAAATTAACGGAATTTACTTGTTTTATACAAACGAGAATAGACCTGACTTTTTAAAGCCAGGTCTGTCAAACTCCTAACAAATTATCTCTATAATTTGTTCAAAAGCCTTTGATTTTATATGTAAACAATTTAGAATTATAGGTAAATATTTGATTATCAATAGTTTAAAATATATTTTTGAAACAAATAAGTTACTTTTAACTCTAAATTATTTGTTTAGCTTAACCAAAATTGTGTAAAACTATTTTACTTCAACTTCAGCACCAGCTTCTTCCAATTGTTTTTTCAAAGCATCAGCTTCATCTTTGGTAACGCCTTCTTTCAAAGGTTTTGGAGCGGCATCAACCAAGTCTTTCGCTTCTTTCAAGCCCAATCCGGTAAGGTCTTTTACCAATTTTACAATTTGTAATTTAGCACCACCGGGGCTTTTCAAAATCACATCAAAAGATGTTTTTTCTTCTACTACTGGAGCAGCACTATCACCCCCAGCCATAGGTACAGCAACTGCCGCGGCCGCCGCAGGTTCAATACCATAATCATCTTTCAAAATGCCCAATAATTCGTTTACTTCTTTCAAAGACAAGTTTACTAACTGCTCTGCGAATGCCTTTAAATCTGCCATTTCTATTAAGAATTAAAATCAGTTAAAAATTAAATACAAGTTAAATTAATAAAATAAAATTAGTTATCTCCGCCTTTATTCTCTTGCAAAGTTTTGAGAACACCAGCCAATTTACCACCACCACTTTGGAGGGCAGAAGCCAATTTTTGACCCGGAGATTGCAATAAACCAACCAAATCGGCGATAAGCTCAAGACGAGATTTCACCTTGGTTAATTTATCCAAGTTTTCAGCCCCAATAAATAAAGATGAATCAATAGAAGCACCTTTAAGAACCGGTTTTTCTGTTCCATTTTTATGGAAATCTTTCAACAATTTAGCGGGCGCACTACCCGACTCATTAGAAAAGAGTATGCCTGAAAATCCTTTCAAAACCGAATCATTGAATGCACTATAATCGGTATCTAAGGAGGCAAGGGCTTTGCGAATCAACGAGTTTTTCACAACTCGATACTCAATACCTCTTTGAAAGCACAATCTTCTAAAATCATTGGTTTGAGCCACGGTCATACCCGAGGCATCAGCAATATAGAAGTAAGTGCTATTGGCTAACTTTTCTTTAAGTTCTTCAATCAGTACGCCTTTTTCTTCTTTAGTCATTGACTTGAGATTTTAACAATTTACGATTAAATTATAATCCGGGTACCGAATTTTTATCAACATCAATCGAGGGACTCATTGTACTCGAGATATGAATACTTTTGAAGTACGTGCCTTTTGAGCTTGACGGTTTCAACTTAGCTAAAGTCATTAACAACTCTATGGCATTTTGCTCCAATTTTTCGGGGCTAAATGATACTTTGCCAATGCTTGTATGAATGATTCCGGTTTTATCTACTTTAAAGTCGATTTTACCAGCTTTCACTTCTTTCACAGCAGTTGCTACTTCCATCGTAACTGTTCCAGAACGGGGATTAGGCATCAAACCTCTTGGTCCGAGGATTTTACCCAACTTACCAACCTTAGCCATAATGGTAGGCATAGTAATTACCACGTCAATATCCGTCCAACCTTGCTCAATTTTCTCAATGTATTCATCTAAACCTACATAATCAGCTCCGGCATCTTTGGCTTCTTGCTGTTTATCGGGCGTACACAATACCAATACTTTCAGCGTTTTACCGGTTCCGTGCGGAAGAGCTACCGTACCTCTGACCATTTGGTCGGCTTTACGGGGATCTACTCCCAAACGAACATCAATATCGACTGAAGCGTCAAATTTGGTATAGTTGATTTCTTTTACAAGAGAAGTCGCCTCTGCCAAAGAATACTCTTTACTTGAGTCGTATTTTTTGGCTGCTTCTTTTTGTTTTTTAGTTAATTTTGCCATTGTTTTCCAATGTGTTTACACCTTTCAAAACCTAACAACTTTTTTAATTAGTCATTTTGTTCCCAAGGAGCCGTACCAGTAACTTTAATCCCCATACTACGTGCTGTCCCTGCAATCATTTTCATTGCAGACTCAATCGTGAAACAATTCAAATCGGGCATTTTGGTTTCGGCAATCGTTTTTACTTGATCCCAAGTAACCGAACCTACTTTTTTACGGTTAGGTTCTGCCGAGCCTGATTTCAATTTAGTGGCTTCCAACAGCAATATGGCTGCCGGCGGGGTTTTAATTACAAAATCAAATGATTTGTCTTTGTAATAAGTAATAAGAACCGGCAATACCATCCCTTGCTTTTCTTGGGTTCTAGCATTGAATTGCTTACAGAACTCCATAATATTAATCCCCTTACTACCCAATGCTGGGCCTATAGGAGGAGAAGGGTTTGCCTGCCCGCCTTTTACTTGTAATTTTAAATATCCAGCAACTTCTTTTGCCATGATTTGTTCTAAATCAAATAATAAAAGGAATGTGCTTCATTAAATTATGAAGCAATATATAAAGAATTTGTCTAAATTGAGTTAGGAAGCATACCAAATGGCTCACTTTCATTTGATATAATCAACCGACAAATCGACTTTATTCAATTTTTTCTACTTGTGAGTAGTTTAGTTCCATTGGGGTATTACGCCCAAAGATTTTTACCATTACGTTCAATTTCTTCTTTTCATCGAAGATTTCTTCAATTACTCCTGTAAAGCCATTAAAAGCTCCGTCAATGATTTTAACACTTTCGCCCAAAATGAATGTAGCGGTAAGTGTTGCGCCGGTTTCGTTGGCATCATCTACTTTGCCCAAGATACGATTTACTTCGGCTTGGCGCAAAGGTACGGGCTTCTTGTTGTTACTAGAGTCAGAAGATAGAAAACCCAAAACTCCGGGAATGTTTACAATTATCGGAATCACCTCACCGTGGCTTAAATCAGCATTGATTAAGACGTAACCGGGGAAAAAGTTGCGCTCACGTTGGTATTTTTTACCATTACGCATTTCATAGACTTTTTCGGAAGGGATAAGGACTTGGGGAATAAGCTCGGAAAGCCCTCTACGGAGAATCTCGTTATCCAAATAGGACTTTACTTTTTTCTCTTGTCCTGAAACCGCCTTAACCACGTACCATTTCAAATCGCTCATAAGGAATGTCGAGATTTATATCTTAGAAATTTTTGTAAAACCAGCCAAGTGCGTTGTCAAACACAAAGTCAATTGCGCCGATTACCAAAGCAAAAATGATAGAGGCAACCAATACCAAGGTGGTGTTATTTTGCAACTCATTGTATTTAGGCCACGTAACTTTGGTTCTTAATTCAATGAAAGATTCTTTGATAAAGTTGATTAATTTGTTCATAACTCAACGTATAATACACTTTTGACTTTGATTTTGGCACGGGTGGAGAGATTCGAACTCCCATCAACGGTTTTGGAGACCGCTATTCTACCCTTGAACTACACCCGTTTTTGATATTGTAACTTAAAAAAGCCCGCAAATTTAGAGACTTTTTTTTACAAAAACAAATGCGCCCCAGGAAATCTAGAGCGCATTGTTCAAAAAATTATAATTATATTAAAATTTCAGTTACCTGACCGGCACCAATAGTTCTACCACCTTCACGAATAGCGAAACGAAGACCTTTTTCGAGGGCTACAGGGTAGATCAATTTAACAGTAATTGTAATGTTATCACCGGGCATTACCATTTCAACGCCTTCGGGAAGTACTACTTCACCGGTAACGTCAGTGGTACGCATATAGAATTGAGGGCGGTATTTGTTAAAGAATGGAGTATGACGACCACCTTCTTCTTTTGACAATACGTAAACCTCAGCTTTGAATTCTAAGTGTGGTTTTACTGAGTTGGGTTTGCAAATAACCATACCGCGACGGATTTGGGTTTTTTCAATACCACGCAACAACAAACCTACGTTGTCGCCAGCTTCACCACGATCCAAAATTTTGCGGAACATTTCAACACCTGTAACAGTTGATTTCAAGTTTTCGGCACCTAAGCCTAAAATTTCAACTGGATCACCTGAGTTGATAACACCACGCTCAATACGACCGGTAGCTACAGTACCACGACCAGTAATAGTGAATACGTCTTCAACCGGCATCAAGAAATCTTTGTCAATAGCCCGCACAGGAAGTGGAATGTAGTCATCTACGGCGTTCATCAATTCAACTACTTTCTCAACCCATTTAGGTTCATCATTCAATGCACCTAGAGCCGAACCTTGGATTACAGGAATGTCGTCGCCGGGGAAGCTGTAGAAACTCAAAAGTTCACGAACTTCCATTTCAACTAATTCTAACAATTCAGGGTCATCTACTAAGTCCACTTTGTTCATAAACACTACTAGAGCAGGTACACCTACTTGGCGAGCCAACAAAATGTGTTCACGAGTTTGGGGCATAGGTCCGTCAGTAGCGGCTACCACAAGGATAGCACCATCCATTTGCGCAGCACCAGTAACCATGTTTTTTACATAGTCAGCGTGACCGGGGCAGTCAACGTGGGCATAGTGACGTTTTTCAGTTTGATATTCTACGTGAGCGGTATTGATAGTAATACCTCTTTCTTTCTCTTCAGGAGCGTTGTCAATTGACGAGAAATCTCTTTTTTCTG
>JALONJ010000526.1 GCA_025455045.1 Microscillaceae bacterium
ATCAAAATGGAGGGGTACAGACCATCCAAGATTGGCAATATTCGGCTTCGATGATTTATAATGAAATAGGTAATTATTGGGTACAATTAAACATTTAGGTTTTTTTTAGAACGAGGTGTATATAAACAGCTAATTATCAATCATTTATCTTCAAAAAAATCATTTCACTATACAAATTATTCGTTTCAATCTTTCCAAGCAAAATTTATCAATTCTTCTATATCGAAATCTAAGGCGTTACTTAAGGCATCTTTTGAAAAATCGAAAGTACCATGAAGATTGATATGCTGCCATCTAACAGGCGAACTCTCTTCGATGGTTTTTATTAGATTCTTTCTCTCACTTGGATTTGCTTTTAGAACTTCATTACTCATATATAAATAATTCCAAGCAATGATGGTATTTTGAATCAATCGTCTGCAAACATCTGCCAACAGTTGCTCTGATTTTGATGCAAATTTTATTTCGCCACTATTACCCCAACTAACAGCACGTGCAAACTTATTAGCGTTTTCCCCCTTGTTCAACTGCTTTTGAATAACTTGTCTGAGGCTTACATCGTCCATGTATTGCAACAAATATTCTGTTTTTAGAATTTTATCCAACTCTTTGAGAGCCTGAAGTACTGGATGCTGTTGTTCATATGAGCCTAAACGTTTTATCAAAGTACTTGCTGAACAATGTTTTGAAAGTAAAGAAACCATTAGTCGACAAACCATGTCCCAGTTTTGTTCGATTACCGTTGTATTAATAGTTTTGCCTAATTTTAACTCATAATCCAATAGTTTTGGCATGTTTGTATCTGCAAAACAATAAAGATGTTGATTCTGAAAATCTTCAATTCTTGGAATAAATCGGATGCCAGCAAGGTATAAAAGGGCAAAATTTATTCCGTTTGTGCCATGTGTATCTGTCGAGTGCATATCCGATTGTACGACTTGATTTTGGAGCAATCCTTCAAAAACATAAAGAGCCTCTCTTTCAGACGAACTGACGGTTAGCGAGTGAAAAAGTCGGTGCATCTCGTCAATGAACGAATAAATGACAATACCTTTATCTTTGCCAAAATACTTGTAAGAGTAGTTAGCATGAATCGAATCCACCTGTACCAATACCTTTTGTCCATCGCTTGAAGTATGAATGATAGTCGGGTCTTTTTTGAATAATTCCCCGATTTTGAGTTTGTCCAAAAGAGCAATGATTTTGTCGTTGGCTTTTTGCAAATTTTCCAAAGTTAAATGCCAATTTGCTACATTTTCAAGGCTATTGGCTGAAATATTGGGTGAATTACGAGCCATTGCTCCTAATCCGATATTGCAACCATACGCCAAAATCGCAGCAAAAAACAATGAATTATCGGGTCTTTTAACTTGGTTTTTGATAGCAAAATGCTGGAAACAGTCAGTAAAATTGACCTTTTGTTGGATAGTGTTGAGAACTTCAATGATAGAAACCGCCCCCTCTTTTGGGTACAAATCCCAAGTTATTTCAATTTCTTCAGTGTTCGGCTCGGTAAATCGAGGCTTTCCATCTTTTCGTTTTTGAACAAAGAGGTTTTTCCCTTGATTAATTCTTTCAAAGGTTATTTGATAAGCACTTGCAAGACGTTCTTTTAATTGATTTTCTACAGCACTCCAATCTTTCATCCATTCTAAATGAAACTGTTTTAAGAGTTGTTCTTTGCTGGTTTGCCAAGTGTTTTCATCAATCAAATAGTTCTCAAATGCTTGGTAATTGAATGATTCTCTGAGTGCAATTTGACCCGATTTGATATTTGAAGCTACGTTTTGAGTAAGCATCACTTTGTAAAGTGATGTTGCTGAACCAGATTTTTTGAGTATGTCCTTTTCTTGTTTTTTAAGGAAGCTATCAGCAAATTTTTCAGGACCAACATTGCCATCTTTTTGTTTGAAATCTTCCAAGGCTGTTTTCAAATTCTCATTATTACAGTCAAAATCTAAATGTCGAAGCATATCTGAAACTCGGTATTGAAGCACCCTTGATTTCTCTTCTAAAATCTGATAATAGGCATCATCTTTTTTGATATAATCTCCTTTTCGTAGCTTTGAAATGGTGCTTTTACTGCCTTTAAACTTTAAAAATACCTCACTATTGACCCATTGTACCCAATAATTGATTTTTTCTTGATTGGTTTTGGCAAAATCTAAGGTAATCGTTTCAAGTTTATTCAATTCATCAATCATTTGTTCGTTTAGCTCGAAAAGAGATTCAAGAGTTGCTTGATTGCCCAAATGATTCTGATAAATAGTTTCTTTGGAGGCTCGTTTGGCAGCATTTTCAAATTGTTGAGTAGCCCGTAAGAATGTATCTACCAATAAATCGCCCAAGAAACGGTATTGATAAACAATAAAACAGAGCAACATCAAATACTTGTTTTCTCGGCGACTGACTTGGAAAACCTGTGAACGGAGTACGAATTGAGCATAATATTGTATCATTTCATCCGAAATATCTAATACTGGCAATAAATGTTTGACCTGCTGATAGTATTCCTTCAAAGATTTATAATCCTTCATATTAGCTCTGATTGCGTTAGGCTTCATTATCTCTTTGCTCTTGCGAAGCTGGGTAAGTAGATACCTCTTTTCGTTAGAATCTTCATTGATAGATAGCATTTTATCAAATGTTTCTTGCAATTGTGGACTCAGATTTTGATTGATAATTTCCATGAGTTGGGCATCTCGTTTACGAATGGCTTCAGTTAGCACGCTGGCAATGGCAAAGTATCCAGGAATTTCTACTTGATTTGAGCGAAGAAATGAAGCCAATGAATAGAACACTGCTCGTGGATTTGCTTGTTTTTTGAGTAACCTGACAGCTTCTGAATAGAGTTTTTCTCTTTGAATTGAATCAAAAGAAATAATTCCAAAGTTTTCTAAAATAATTTGTCGGTGTGGATAAAGACTGAAACCGTACCCTGTTTTGAATGTCTCAAAATCCAAAGTAGAATGCCGCCCATCTGTAAATTTATAAGTACGCATTACAAACAAGAAATCTTCTCTTTGAAAAGTGTTGATTTTGAAGAATCGACCACTTGCTTTGAAATAACCTAATTGAAGGATAAAACCAAGTCTTGTTATATCCGTTTGCATGGCTCTCAGTTCTAATTCAGCCCAATCAGGCAACAAAAACATAATTTTTCTTTGTGGGTACGAAAACTTAGGTGGTTTGTCAAATTCTCTACGCTGAGTGTCGTCTAAAACATTGATTAATGAGGGCATATTGCGGTTTCTGTAATTTTAGAAAAATGATAGGTTTTGTAAAAACTTTTCTCTGTTTTGAAAGTACCTAAAAAGAGCCTCAAATCTACCATTTCAAATTTTATATTGTTGTTTTTAAAATCAAATTTTATTTTTCTTAAATTGCATCAAGTAAAATAAAATATTTATGAAAATCGGATATGTCAGAGTTTCTAAAGAGGAACAAAATGAGCAACTGCAAATAGATGCACTCAAAAAATATGGGTGTGAAAAAATATTTCAAGAAAAGATTTCGGGCACGGCCAAAAATCGTGTTGAGTTTGAACGAATGAAAGAAGTAATACGAAAAGGCGATGAATTAGTTGTGTGGGATATTGACCGATTGGGACGTACTACCCTTGAATTGATAATGTTTGTAGATGAATTGAATCAAAAAGGAATTTTATTTAAAAGTCTTTCGCAATCATTGATTGACACCACAACTGAAACAGGGGAATTTGTTTTCAAATTATTTGCCTTGTTAGCCGAACATGAACGTAAAAGGCTAATTCGCAGAACAAAAGCAGGACAAGAAGCAGCAAGAGCCAGAGGTAGAATGGGAGGCAGGCCTAAAGGGCTTTCCCCACATTATCAGGAAATTGCACCACTTGTGATTAGTGCGTATAAGGAACAAAGAAGTATCCGTGAAATTATGAAGGCTTTTAAGATTCCATCTACTACGACAGTTTATAAAATTCTTTATGAAAATGGGGTCAATTCACAAGTTTACATCAAAAAGGCAAAAACTCAATAAAAAATGAATTTTCTTGAATATAAGTGATTGATAATAAGTTTTTTATTTACGACTCATTCTAAAAAAAACCTAAATGTTTAATTGTACCCAA
>JALONJ010000527.1 GCA_025455045.1 Microscillaceae bacterium
AAATTCCGCCGTTTCTGTTTTCCCATTTTTGTACTTTTTTAAGAGGTAAATTTAAAAATTTTATCTTAACTTGCTGTCCAATTTTTGGGGTACATTATAGTTCTAAATAATCTTTCTAGCTCTACAATTAGTTTTTGCTTTATAATGTTTATTTCTAATGTAGTAATTTGATTATCAACAGAAGATATACCTTTAATATTTTTTATTGGAATAGGCAATGTATCACTTATAGCTCCCATTAAATCAAATATTTCTATTTTTAGAGAGTTATCCTTGACTTTTATTTCAATTTCAACATCTTCTTCTTTTGCATAGATATAAAGTTCAAGATTATTACTAAGGTTTGATAAAAAAGCAAATTTCTCAAACAATAAACTGCCTAATTCAACTCCTTGAGTTTCTTTAATATTTTTATTTAAGCGAATCCAATGGTTTTTATTTTTTATATTCATTGAAAGTGTCACTTTTTTTGCCTGAACTGTAAGTTGCTTAATGGAGATAAAATCGGATAAATTGCTATATTTTAGCCACTCGGAATAATTTTTAAGTTGTTCATCAAAAAATGCTCTGTGGGTAGTTAAATCTTCATTTTGAGCCTTTAAATTTATGAATGATGTGAAAATTATAAATAAAGCACTTGTCCAGATGTATTTCATATATCGGATAAATTATAGTTTTATACACAAATATAAAAATCTTTAATGAAATAAGGAAGATGTTTAGGCAAAAACATTAAGATACTGTTGAAAATTAAGGGCAAAGACAAGTAGTCCAACTCACCGGCGGCGAACAACAGCCCACCAGCCGAATAGAAAACTTGGTCAATGATTTTAGGGTGTGGTAAAATTTTATTAATTTTAGGCTTAAAATTAATAGAGTATGCCAGCAAAAGATATTTATCACGAATTGCTCAAAACCGCTTTACAAACGTTGGGTTGGGAGGTTACCCACGACCCCTTGGTTATTCCGGCAGGTATTCGTAAGGTATATATTGATTTAGGGGCTGAATTGATAGCGGCAGAGAAGGAGGAACAAAAAATAGCCATTGAGATTAAAAGTTTTAGCCGATTATCTGAATTGAGCGAGTTTCATAGTGCTTTGGGGCAATTTAACTTTTATAAAGTGGCTTTAGAGATTAAGGAACCAGAACGTGAATTGTATTTGGCAGTTCCCAGTGATATTTATGACGATTTATTTACGGATACTTTTATTCAACAAGTCATAGAGCGATATGCTTTAAAAATCATTGTATTTGATACCCAAAAACCCGAAATTTTAAAATGGATAAGCTAAATCAATATCAACAAATTATCAAAAATCTGATTTTAGAAATAGCCAAACTAAGCAAATCTTCTTATGAAGGGATAGAAACTCAACTCATTATAGACGAACAAAGGGGACAATACTTACTTTATTCTAATGGTTGGTATGGAGGCAAACGGACGTATGGCAGTTTTCTACACATTGAAATCAAAGAAAATGGCATAGTTTGTTTGCATCACGATGGCACGGATTTAGCGATTGGCGAACAATTGATTAATCAAGGAATTGCTCCGCAAGACTTAATACCAACCTTTCAATCACCCGAAAAAAGGAAATTATTGGGCTTTGCTGTCTAATTATCTGATAATCAATTAATTAAGTGAAACTCACTGGAGGCAAACAACAGCCCACCAGCCGGATAGAAAACTTGGTCAATGATTTTAGGGTGTGGTAATAATTTGCCTCAATTTGCTAAACTTCCTAGTATTTATTACTTGCTCGTTTTCAAACTCATTGCAATATGATGGTTTGGAAACGAGCAAGTACAATAAGAGGAATAAATTTGACATTTAAGGGATTTTATAGAATACCCTCATCACCAATCACTTACTACTTTATAAAATAAAAATCACCCGTCAAAGAGGAAGTTTCCCAAGGGGTTTGTTGGCGATTCGATTTGTTGATTACCCCAATTCGCACTTGTTTAAATACTTCTTCAAGAGCCAAACCCGGCGTATTGAGGTGTTTGAGCAATTCTTCGGTATAAAGCCCGTTGTTACCTTCGCCATCGGCGGCGGTTTTGCCCGGTGAGGTCGAGTAGCACACAATCGAGCCAACCGGCGCGTCCATCATTGCCAAACCATTGCCTTTGGTAGAGCGTGACCAACTGCGCTCAAAAGGATTATCGCGGCAAGCATCCATAATTACAATGTTGATGCGACTGCCTGCCCCTTCCATTTTTGCCAACACGCGTCCCGCATCTACGCACTCGTATTCTACATCTTGCTCGGCACTAATGGAGGCGGCAGTCGGAATGAGGTAATTATTGCCTTTGACTTGCAAGCCGTGTCCGGCGTAGAAAAATAAAGCCACCTCATATTTTTCGGTTTTGAGTTTGGTGCCAAATTCGTCAATGGCTTTTTTCATACCGGCTTGGTTGAGGTCTTCGTGTTTCAGTACATCAAAACCCAAGTTTTTGAGGCTTTTTTCCATTGAGCGGGCATCATTGACGGGGTTTTTGAGGGGCGATTTTTCGTATTTGCTGTTACCGATTATCAAAGCCAAGCGTTTTTCTTTGGTGCTAGTTTTGGTAGTTGTTGTGTTAGTGGGGTTTTCTTTGACTACCACTTGCTGGACAGGTTCTTCGTAATTGATAGTTCGCATTTCGGCAATGGTCGTACCGCCTTTGTTGCTAACTTCCAGTTTGATTTGATTTACCCCTTTTTTCAATTGAATTTTGCGTTCTACGGTATTGTCGCAACCATCATCCGGCACTACTTCCAAGCCTCGACTATCGGTTTGGAGAACATTATTGACATATAAATTGGTTTTGGATAACGGAGTTTCGGATTTTACGCAGGCTTTGAGGGTGTATTCGGGCTTATTTACTTTGATGTTGTTGTTATAAGGCAAGTTCCAATTGACTTCGGGTTTTTTGTAAGTAACCGTTACATTGGGATTGACGGCAGTTTCGACCCCGTGATAAATGCCGGTGATGTCAAACCCTTCGTCCCAATACTGTTGAATTTCTTTAGCCGGAAACTCATTGCGGGTTTGCCAAGTTTGCCTGCCCCAGCCTGAGCCTTGCGACATCACAATTGCCCACACATTTTTGCCTTGAGCTTTGCCATAGGTGATATTGGTGATAGAAAATCCATCATTCCAATATTCCTCAATTTCTTTCTCGGGAAAATACTCACGGTATTGATAGGTCTGGTCGGTATATTTCATATTTTTGGACATCACCACTGCCCACAAGCCATTGCCATAGTCCATACTGCTGATGTAATAGCCTTCTTCCCAGCGTTGTTTGATTTCTTCTTCGGGGAAGTAAGCCCGTGTAAACCACGATTGTTGCCCGTAGCCCGAGTTTTTGGTCATTATCAATGCCCATTTGCCATCGCCATAGGTGAGATGCGTAATTTGGAAGCCTTTGTCCCAGTATTCTTTGATTTGTTTTTCGGGATATACTTCTTGGGTAGTCCAATATTGTAAGCCATAACCCGTACCGGCACTCATCACCAAAGCCCACCAACCCTCGTGGTGGCTAAGACTGGTAATGGCATAGCCTTGTTGCCAAAGCCCTTCTATTTCTTGTTTAGGAAAGTGGTTGCGGGTGCGCCATTCTTGCTGGGTAAAGCCGGTTTTTTCCGACATTACCAATGCCCATTTTTGCGCCCATACCTCGGGAGCAATCCAGCCATTTATCAGAAGCAGTATCAGTAAAGCTAAACCTTTGATTTTCATATACTTACAAGGTGTTAAATTTATTAGTTTCAAGTTAGTTAATTTTTAGTTCAGGGTTCCAAGTTTCGAGTTTCGGGTTTCGAGTTCTGAATTTCGAGCTTTTAGTAATTAACGTGAATATTTTGGTAAATACTTGACCGTGTCCGCCTTTAAAGGAACTTGTCCGCCTCTGGCGGATAATCCACCAGAGGCGGACGCGGTGAGATAGTTATATTGCAAAAGTTTACTATTTTCAGTGGATTATCAATTATTCAAAAACAAAATTGTATTATTTTATTGAAAACTCTGTAAAACTTTTTTAATTTACATAAGTAATTGATTATGAGTTATTTACGATACAATTTTCTTACTAAAATGAGCCATTTGCTAT
>JALONJ010000096.1 GCA_025455045.1 Microscillaceae bacterium
TCGGTATCTTTCAACAACAATTGCATCCAATAAAACATTTTGAAAGCCGTGTGTTCGGGATATAAAAAATGGTAAGAAATGGGAATATCATCCGCCACATAGGTAATTTGGCGGTTGGGCGCAAGTTTCATTTTTTGCATCATCGAGATAATATTCAACCAATACTGCCGAAAATCCTCGTAAGTATGCAAAGGTGGATAAGAAAAAGCAATATTATCCAAAGAATTATTGAGCAAGCTATCAAACGAAATCCGATATTGTTTGCACAAAAGCATCACTTCGTCAATGGTCAGCGCGGTTTCGCCTCGCAAACGCCGATACACACTATCGGGGCTAACTTGCAGTAAATCAGCTAGTTCGTCGACCAGCGAAAGATTGGGCGAGAGCAAATCCTTCACCGTTTGCAGTAATTGAGCCTGAATGGAATTTTCTAATTTTAAACTCATTAAATCCTATTTTTGATACAAAACAATAAACTTGTCTAGTTTAATTGGCAATTTATGCAAATCCTGCCAAAGCATTTGCGAAAAATGCAAAATTTCAAAACTTTGTTGCGAAAAACGCAATTATTTGGCAAAAACCAATAAAATCCTAATTTCCTTCGGCAAAAAGTCGTTATCGCCTTTGCGTATCTATCAGTACATTTGTTTCACAATACAACCTCACCCCATGCCCCCCTCCTATTGAGAGGGGGAGTTTAAAGCCTCTCTCGTTAGAAGAGGGAGCGTAGGGTGAGGTTCAAAATCAAAAAGAAAATGAAAAAAATACTTTTGTTATTCGTTAATATCCTCATTATCAATCATTTAGCGATGGCGCAAGCCGAGTATGTCGGCTTAAAACTAGGCTATTTGGGGCGGGCTTGGAAAGAAATAGGCATTGGCTACGGGTATGTGCCAGATGGACAAAGCGGTTCTTATATTCCGGGGCTGATTTTGTCGCCTACGCTGGGAGTGGAGTTTAACCATAGTTTGCAAGGCGAAGAACGCGCAATCATTGCACCCAAATTGAGCGTCGAGGCGCATTATGTATTGTTTGGGGCAAGGTTGAATGTAATTGATTATCAAACTCAAGGGCAACACGATTGGCGATTTCGCCCCGAAGCTGGGCTTTCGTTGCTGGGGATAGTCAATGTATTTTATGGTTATAACATTCCATTGTCGGAAAATCGATTTGCGGAAGTACAACCGCATAAAATTTCTTTAGCTATTAATCTGCCTTTGAAGAAGTTTTAGCCCCCTAGCCCCCGGAGGGGGAATTTTAAACCCTTCCCGCCAAAGGCGGGGAGGGCAGGGTTGGGCTTCTGATTATCAATGAGTTATCTTATAAATTTTACAAATATGAAAACTATTTATTTTTTAATTTTTGTGAGCCTTCTTATTTCGCAAATAGCAAATGCCCAAAGCCGATTGGTGATTGAAAATTTGAAAACTGGGAAGAAATTTACTTATCCAAGTAAGGCATCGATGGCTATACAACTCAAAAGTCAATCTAATGAATGGTTAGAGGGTAAAATTACTGAATTTAATAGAACCCATTTAACGCTTAAATGCTTTACTTACCCTGATTCTATAAATCCAATAAGTGGAAAAGAACGCCAAATACAACTAGCTGATATTAAGGCATTTAGCCCCCAATGGAATAGTCGAAGACCTGTATTCAATGCCCAAAAAATAATCGTTGGTACTGTATTGTTTGTATTGGTTGCACCTTTGAGCTTGAATAATAAATATGGTACTAATTGGCTCAATTTGGCTGGCTATGGCACCGGGGGCGCATTGTTGTTTGCTTGGGGAATTTTAGATAATAGGCGAATGGAGAAAAAAACTCAAGACTTTTCAGCTAAATACTACAAATTTTACTTAAAAAATTGATTATCAACTATTTACAAAAATAATCTTATGAAAACTTTGAGGATTCTTACAACTATTTTTATTCTAAACTTTGGGTGGTTTAATTTACTCTATGGGCAAATCACGCCTCCCAATGATTTGATTTCAGCAGATTCATTATTTGGCAATTATCACGGTTTGAAGGTTGAAAATAATGCTTTTATGGAAGGCGAAGGGGTAGAGATAGTTATTCGCCCTTTTAAAGAAGAAGCTAATGAGAAGAACTTTCAAAAAATTAAAAAGAAATTGATGCCCAAAGCCTTAGCCATTAATGAAGAACTGAAGGATATTCCCAAACCTTACCAAGCCTTTCAATATATTGATAATCAAGGCGATAGTTTACAGGTTATCCAAACATTTTTTGTTTTGAGTGCGCCTCAAGGCGGAATTTTAGCAATAGGTTTTGCGGCATTGTTTGCCTCTAATCTTGCCAAACAAAAAGAAATGGTGAGGTCGATTTACTTCAAAGGAATTCCTGAAAAATATTTTACTCCTCTGATAATCAATTACTTAGACTTTGTAGGGCGCACAATTGAGCTAGGGGGAGCTTGCGAATGGATGTCGCCTCATAATGTCCAATGTTCAGGTTATGGACAAATCAATTGGTCATTGTACCCTGACCTCAAAACTGCGGAACTAATGCGCGATTTGCAACTAAAAGCGAACCAAAATAAAAGGATGGCTGAGATGATAAGCCAAGAATGGGTTACGGTGTGGTTTGAAGGCAAGGAAACCCAAGCCTTGCGCGTGGTGCATAAAGCCAAAATTCCTAGAATAGTGATGGGGGGCTCTAATCGCCTGATTGCCTATTATTTAGCTCAAGAAATCAGAGGTAAATATGTACATTGTGTATTGAGTTTTTATGAAGATGAAGCTCCTAAAGGCGGTTTAGCTCCTTTTGTAGCTGAAGTTTTGAGCTTGGAGAGAAAATGATTTAACTCATTGATTATCAATTAATTATAAATATATATGTATGAAAACTCTACTAATTGTTTTACTTGTCTTTTGGTTTTCCGATTGTAATGCTCAATTGAAGGTTTTACTTCAAAATCAAAAAGATACAGTTAGATGCAAGGTATTAAAATTTCAAAGGAATTATAACATAACTACCAAAAATAGAGATTATGAAAAAATTTGGCTTTATGGGGCAACTGATTCATCTTTGATATTTTTTAATTCAAAAAAAGAAAGAATACCTATCCATATTCATTTTTCGGAGATAAGAACCATTGATAGGCTTCCTTTTTGGGGCAAGCAAACAGGTTTTTTGGGGGTGATGATGTTAGTAATATCTCCGGTAGTTCTGATAGCAACCCCATTTGTAGGCATATTTGATAATTGGCAAAGTGCCAAAGATGGATTGGTTTTTAGTGGCGTATTAGCTGGGGGTGGATTTATACTGTTTTTACCAAGATTACTTTATAAGGAATATATTTTGGGAAAAAAATGGAAATTGATAGCTAGAAAAATGTAAATATTTGAACATCAATTAATTACAAAAAATATGAAAAACTCAAATTCTCGCAAGATGAAACAAACCTCTCGAACTTCGGCAAAGTTCGAAACTTTGCCGAAGTTAAACATCCATAGCTCATTGAAAATCAATTAATTACAAAAATATGAAAAAATTAAAATTTGCAAAAGACGAAGATTCTCGAACTTAAATAAAGTTGAGCTAAATATATTCTTAAAAATAAAAATATCAACATTTCATTCAAAACTAATCCATTGAGTTTCTAAAAAACTCAACCGTAATTCTTTTTGTCAAATTTAAAAAATACAACAATGAAAAAACTGATTTTAATTTTCGTTAATCTATTGATTATCAATCAATTAGGATTTAGTCAAGCAAAATTCAAAGCCATCGTCTTGAATATCGATACCCAAGGTTTTGCGCTTGACCCCGCGCAGGCAGGTAATTTGGTACGCCTCGAATTGGACAAAACGGGCGTTTTTGAAGTCGTGGACAAATATGATGTGCGTTATTTGCTCGAGAAAAACAAATTGGACATAACTAACTGCTATGGCAAAATTTGCTTGCTCGAAGTAGCCAAAGTACTATCATCTGACAAGATTTTGACGGGCAGTTTGGAAGATTTTGGGCAAAATATCGTCATTACCTTGCGAATTATTGATGTCAAAACCGAGCAAATCGAGAAAAGCCAAGTAATGGAATTTTTGAATTATCACAAAGAGCTACAATCGATGATTCAAATTACTTTGCAAAAATTATTGGGTTTGCCGATTGATGAACTAACCCTCAATAGCCTCACCAAAAAAAATGACTACGAAAATACCGTCAATAACCCCAACCAACGCCGTTTGCGCTTAGATGGCCCGCGAATGGGCGTAACGATGTTTGTGGGCGACAAAGCCGAAATTTTGCAAGCCAAAAAATCGGAAGGTGGTTTTGAGGTTGCCCCCGTGATGTTTCAGTTTGGTTATCAGTTCGAAACTCAATATTTGAATGAAGGTAACTTTCAGGCATTGTTTGAGTTTATTCCGACCGTTACCGGCACCGACCAGGGGCTGTTTATTCCGAGCCTCACGATTTTGAATGGTTTTCGCAATAATAAAAGCGGCTGGGAGTTTGCCCTCGGACCTACTTTCAAGCTCATTGCCCAAGCCGAAGGCTACTACCAAGACGGCAAATGGATTCGCAAAACCACTGATACGCCCAGCAATGTCAATCTCGAGACACGCGTGGATAGCCGGGGCGATTTGGTCATTAGCCCGGGGTTTGTGTTGGCTTGTGGCAAGAGCTTTCGGAGTGGCAAAATGAATTTTCCGGTCAATTTCTATGCCCTCGTTCCCCAAAAAGGCACTTATCAATTGGGTTTGTCGTTTGGGTTTAATGCCAAAAATCGGTAAATGAGTATGATACAAATGGTTCTTCATCACTTTTCAGTAAAATTGTAATGCAGGCTGTCTAGCCTGCCCGCGTAAATGAGTTGAGGCTTAAAATAAAGCCAGAATTTCCTCAAAATGGGTAGAGAACCATACAAATTTCATAACTCATTGATTATCAATCAAATAAAAATAATCCGCCGTTACTTGCGGATTATTTTTTTTAAAAAATGCTAAAAGTCAGTTTTGGAAACCTAATTTTAATTTAATTTTAGAATATGCGGGTTCAGCAATTCCCACTTTGGCACATATAACTCATTGATAATCAAAGAGTTAAAAATATGGGTAAACGATTATTTTATAACCACCTGATTATCAGGGTTTTATAATTTAATAAAAGTTTTATAACTCATTGATAATCAGGTACTTATCCATAGTGGGAATTGCTGATGCGGGTTCAATTTTTCTTTTAAATTATTGATAATCAATTAGTTATGATTATTTAGCTATTGGTTTGCTGGCGCAATAAGATTTACTAATAAAACCCGCAAGCCGGAAAGTTTTTTATTAGTTTGGTCTCAAAATGTTGTTGTGGAGACTAAAATTTGCAAAATGATATTTTTATGAGAGGTGAGTACTATACATTTCGTTTAGATAATGTACCCCCCCCACAAGATACTTTTTTATAAGTGAGGTTATAGAAGGTAAAATTAACAAAATAGTTGATTTTCCGAAGTGTAACCCAAATATTTATAGCTTGGCTTTGGGTGACTACGATTTCGGGAGTGGATTAATTGATGATAAAAATGTGCGTTATCATGGCGATATGGCTAAAGTATTTGCTAAAGTTGGGCAAATTATAGTAGATTTTTTGCCTAAATTCCTAATAAATTGGTTTACGTTGAAGCAAATACCGAAATAAAACATAAGTTTTTTGCTTGATACCCCTAGTTTTATTTTAGATAATTAAAGTTATGACAATTCATAATCAATTGATTACCAATTGATTATGAATTAATAGTCCATTTATCAATAATTTCTTGTTCGCTCGTATTCTTCTACATCTTCATTTTTTACTTTCAATTGAGCCAGTGCTTTTTGGTAAACCGTGAGTTCGCGTTCATTGTGCGAGTTGTCCAAAGTATTGTTGGAGCTGGCATCGGCTTTCATCAATTGCAAAAGCCAATACAAGGCTTTGACTTTATCGGCTTGAGTTTGATTTTCCAAGGATTGATAAACTGCCGTGCTAAACTCTTCGTCGGTACAGACTTTGGCTTCACTGATTACAAATTTGTATTCGTCGGCGGTCAAATGATGTTCTTCGCTGGTGAGTTCGACCAAGAGTTTTTTTTCTTCGTCTTGCAACCTGCCGTCGGCTTTTGCTCCCAAAAGCATCAATCCAAAAACTGCTTGATTATAGGTGAATTTTTGTTCCATTTTTTTAAGATTCCGGTCTGTTTTTGCAAATTTCATAAAGATTATAAGCATTTGCAACGAAAGCCTTTAATTAATTTTGTGATGATTTTGCTTCATTCGAGAAAATAGAGTTTTGGGGAGTTATGAGGAATATTGTAGTTTTGAGGCAAATTAAACAACTCGGTAATAAATAGTGAATAATGTAGAGCGAATAATTTTTAATAACTTGAAAATCCGCCAGAGGCGAGACACATCAATATGTTACGTAAAAATATGTTTACATTATTTTTTCTTGTTACTCGTGATTTAATTCAAAAATAATTTTAGCGCATATTGCCAACAAATCTTAAATTGCAATGAAAGTAATCATCAGTGGCGGCGGTACCGGTGGGCATATTTATCCGGCAATTGCCATTGCCAACGAATTGAAAGAGATAGACCCCCAAACCGATATTTTGTTTGTGGGAGCCAAAGGACGAATGGAAATGGAAAAAGTACCCAAAGCCGGATACCCGATTATTGGTCTATGGATTAGTGGTATTCAAAGGCGTTTTACTTTAGATAATCTTTCCTTTCCGTTTAAAGTGATGGCTAGTGTCTGGAAAGCCCGCCAAATTATCCGTAATTTTAAACCCGATGTAGTAATAGGAGTGGGAGGCTTTGCCAGTGGCCCTCTGTTGTATGCCGCTACCCAAATCAAAATCCCCTGCCTGATTCAAGAACAAAACTCATTTGCCGGTCTTACCAACAAATGGCTAGGCAAAAGTGTACAGGCGATTTGTGTAGCTTACCCAAATATGGAAAAATTTTTTCCGGCTACCAAAATTCGCGTTACCGGCAATCCGGTTAGAAAAGATATTTTAGCCGTAAATAATAAAAGAACAAAAGCTTTTGAGTTTTTTGGTTTTGACCCACATAAAAAAACAATTTTGGCAATTGGTGGGAGCTTGGGCGCACGCAGTATCAACGAAAGCATTGCGCAGCATTTGCCCCAAATACTTGACCAAGACATACAATTGCTTTGGCAAACGGGCAAAAACTCCTTTGTATTTCCCGAGGCTCACCAAAAATATCTGCAACACGCTAACCTCAAAAAATCGGAGTTTATTTATGAAATGGATTTGGCTTATGCCCTAGCCGATGTAGTCATATCGCGGGCGGGGGCATTGGCAGTGTCGGAGTTGTGTTTGGCGGCTAAACCTGCGATTTTTGTACCTTTGCCGATTGCGGCAGAAGACCACCAAACCAAAAATGCCTTGGCATTGGTTGAGAAAAATGCCGGAATATTGGTAAAAGATTCTGAGGCGCGCAACTCATTGGTTGATAAGGCTTTAGCTTTATTAGATAATCCTGAACAATGCCAAACATTTAGCCAAAATATTCAAAAATTTGCCAAGCCTAATGCCGCCCGCGACATCGCCGAGGCGGTATTGAGCTTAGTCAATAAAAAATCAAATTAAAAATTGCGCCAAGCCACTAGCAGAGCTTGGTTTTCGGTAGGCGTGCCTACAGTAATCCGTAGGCAACCATCGCAAAGCATTACATTGGCACGTTGACGAACAATTATCTCTTGCTCAACCAAATAGTCGTACAAACGATATGGCTCACTAACTTTTACCAACAAAAAATTGGCATCAGAAGGGTATATTTTCAAAACTTGGGGCAACTGTGCCAGCTCTCGGCGCAAAATTTCTCGTTGTTTCAAAATTTCTGTTACCATTTCATCTTTCCAAGCTACATTCTCTAGAGCTTGCAGTACCAATTGTTGAGTAGCCAGATTGATATTATAAGGAGGCTTAATACGGTTGTAGATTTGAATAATGTCCTCGTGTGCCAATGCCATACCCAAACGCAAACCCGCCAAACCCCAAGCCTTGGACAAAGTTTTTAAAATGACCAAGTTAGGAAATTCATTCAAACGATTGACCCACGAAGTACCACGCGGGCAAAAATCGATATAGGCTTCATCAATCACGACCAGCCCCAAAAAGTTTTGCAAAATGGCTTCAATATCAGTATGATTCAACAAATTAGCACTGGGATTATTGGGCGAGCATAGAAAAATAATTTTGGTTTTGGCGGTTATTTTTGCCAAAACTGCCGACCGATTCACTTGAAAATCGCTCGTCAAAGGCACTTCCACTATATCCACGGCATTGATGTCGGCACTCACTTTATACATACCATAAGTGGGCGGCAAAAGCAAAATATGATCTTGGTGAGGCTCACAAAAAGCCCTAATCAGCAAGTCAATGGCTTCATCGCTACCATTGCCCAAAAAAATTTGTTGAGGCGACAATCCTTCCAACTCTGCGAGGCGGGTTTTGATGGCTTGTTGCAAGGGGTCAGGGTAGCGATTATAAGCCACTTGGTGTCCGGCAGAGCCATAAGGGTTTTCGTTGGCATCTAAAAATACACTGGCAGTACCCGAAAACTCATCGCGCGCCGAAGAATAAGGCTTCAAATTTTGAATATTGGGGCGTAGAAGGGCGTTTAAGTCAAAATTCATTTGGAGTGGTATAATGTGGTATTGCGTAATGGATTAAATATAAAAACCAACGGGTGCATTTCAAATTTACTACCTATCACCCTCTCCTTTGGAGAGGGCAGGGTGAGGCAAAAGAAATGCGTAAATTTGAAATGCACCCAAATCAACCAGGGATTTTAGGTTAATCGATGATTTCTGAGAATTTGATGCAAAGAAAAGCGATGAACGGCAGTTTTGCAACCCTTACCCAAACAAGATAGAGCGTATTTCAAATACCTAGAAATAAACAACAAGCTGTAAGCTGATTTCTCTTGATTTGGCAATGCAAATAAAGTCGTTTAGATGCGAAATCATAAGCCGGTGATTGATGAATAATTTCATACGCTTGGCTGTAAATGTTTCATAGGGTAAGCTGAATCACGAGACTCGGATAGGGGGGGGGGATTTTGATAACATAAAAAAAGCTGGATTAAATTCTTTGAAAAATAAAATATTTGAAATTTAAGTTATTGATTATCAGGTTGTTAAAATGATTGAATAAAATTTTCGACCAATGGTTTGAACAAAATAATTCAAACATTTGTTCAATGCTATGTAAACAAATTCTACAAAAAATTCCTAAAATTATTTAGGATAATTTACTAAGCACTACATTTGTCAAAATTCTAAATTAATTTTTATCTTAGTCAAGATTATAAGTTGCTCAGAACTTTATAACTACTTAATAATCAAGGACTTATATAGTTTTTTTGAAAAATTAGATGTCCCAAATATTATGTTGGTTTTAGTTATTTTAAACATCAATTAAATAATAGCTATTCAACGAACATACAGGTTTAACTATTTGATTATTAAGACATTACATTTTATTAATTGTTTGCTGGTTTTTTGACTCAGCACCAAACCAAGGAAATTGATTTTTTACCAATACCCAATGATTTAACAATTTTGAAGACTGATATACTTCGAAAAGTGTCAGACTAGGGTTGAAAAAAAGACTGTCTATGTTAAATTTTAAATTAATTCGCCAAAAGAGTTTTTCGGGCTTGATTCAACAGCTTGAAGATACGGAAAAAGAAATTGATTTTTTTGCCCAGTTGATTCAAAATATTGAGCCGGAAAAAATAGAAAGCTTTGATTTTGGGGTTTTGCCCAAGAACTCAAGGCTGAGTCAATCACTTGGCAAAATGCTCGATAAGGTGCGCCAAGTGAATCAAATGAGCCAAGAACGCACTTGGGAGATTGAAGGCTTTGCCAAATTTACTGAGCTATTGCGCGCCAATAGCCAAGATTTGAAACAACTCAGTAGCCATTTGATCAATGAATTGGTCAATTATCTTTCGGCGATTCAAGGCGGAATATTTGTGGTAAATGAAGCCGAGAAAACGCCGAGTTTACAACTGATAGCGTGTTATGCGTATCAACGCAAAAAATTTATCCAAAAAAATATTCCTATCCATGATGAGTTTGCCGAAGACTTATTGGTGCAGGTTTTTAGAGAGCGCAAACCGATTTATTTAAACAATATTCCCCAAGATTATCTCAAAATCACGAGTGGTTTGGGCGGGGCAAACCCCAAGCACCTATTTATTTTGCCCTTGACTAGCCAAGACCGAGTAGTGGGGGTGATGGAATTGGCTTCTTTTGTGGAATTGATGCCTTATCAAATTCGATTTTTGGAAAAACTATCCGAAACCATAGGTTCTACGATTGCCTCAGTGCAGGCGAATGAAACTACTCGAGTTTTGTTGCAAGAAACCCAAATCCAAGCCGAAAAACTCAGGGCGCAAGAAGAAGAAATTAGACAAAATAATGAAGAATTAATCGCCACTCAAGAAGAAATGTTGCGCCGCAGCATAGAACTTGATGGGCAACTCAATGCAATCAACAACAGTGCAATCATCAAAGTAGAGTTGAATGTAAACGGGCAAATTGATTCGGTCAATCAATCGTTTTGTCAGTTGTTTCAATATCAAACCGAAGAAGTAATAGGTAAAAACCATCAAATAGTCGTTGAGCCACTTATAGCCAAATCAGCCGAGTATCAAAATTTTTGGGCAAACTTGCGACAAGGTAAAATGCAATCGGGCGAAGTAAAACGACTCGCCAAAAACGGGCAAGTCGTTTGGCTCAATGCTACCTATTTTCCGGTTTTTAATGTTGATAAAGTAGTTTATAAAATCATCAAATTGGCGTTTGATATTACAGCTACTAAAGCTCAGATGGAGGAGCTAGAGTTCAAAACCCAAAGACTCATTACCAACGAAAATGTGATGAAAAAAAGTTATGTGGACTTGACCAAAACCCGCGAAGAACTCAAACAAAAAGTATCTGAGATTGAAGAACTCAAAGCCCAAGAAGCCCAAAGATTTAAAGAAAAAGATGAGGCAAATAAAGCTTGGATGAATAAGGCTCTAGAAAAATTTAAAAAAAATGAAGCTGAATTCAAACAACAAATCGCCGATAAAAATCAGGAAATATTGCAACTCAAAGCCCAACTCGAAACCACAAATCAGACCTAAAAAGTGATAAATATCGGAGGATTAAGAATTAATAATTAGAAATTATAAGTTGTATAAATTGCTGATAATGAGGGTTTTATGATATTTTAAACCAAGATTATTTTCAATATTTCGGACATTTTTTATAAGTAATTGATTATCAGTTAGTTATGGTGTTTTAAATGTTTTTTTGTAACTGACTGATTATCAAGTACTTAGCTAAAAACCTGAAATTAGAAGCTAAAAACTGTCCGAACTATTAATTTTAGTTTTTACTTAAATCAAATTTTGTCAATTTACCAAAACCAATAAATAAATTTAGATATGGAAGTAGATTATTTTCAAGCTGGCGAACACTACGTAAGGTTCGATGCCGAAGTGCCTTGTGTAATTATTGAAAACAATATTTACACCACGAGCGAAGATTTTAGAAGTGCCCTCACCAAAACCCTTGAATGTTTTGTGGAGCATGTGAAAAACCACCCCAAGTTAGGTTGGTTAGCCGATACCAGCAATGCTGAAGTTTTTAGAGATGAAGACATTGCTTGGGTCAATAATGAACTCAATCCGCAAATGATAGCTGGAGGCGTAAGATATATTGCTTTTGCCGTTCCCAAAGATGTATTTGCCACTATGGGTATTGAAGAATATACCGAGAATACCGACCCTGATGCCATCAACATCAAATATTTTACGACCAAAGCCGAAGCCAAAGAATGGTTGAAAGCCGTAAACCTGAGTAATTAATATTTTTGTAATATATTGATTATCAATAACTTATAAATAAAAGAAATTCACTCAACCGGCGAAGTTTAATTTACTCTTTTATAAATTTTTAAATTTTTCAACAACAAATGGACAAATTAGAAATGGCGGCTATTGGTCGTGAGATTATCCGCGAAGCCCCGCACGGATTTATCAAATTTAAAAGCAATGACTTGGTAGTTTTGCCTACTGTATTTTCGCCGGAGCATAACACTCCGCAAATTTCGGAAATTGTCGAGGGTATGGTTAAGGACTATCTCAGCACTCACCAAGAATGTAAAGTATTTGAAATGGGTATGGGTACCGGCGCGGCTATCCTCACTGTCGCCAAACACGAAAAAGTAAAAGCCTACGCTTCGGATATTTCGCCAATGGCGGCTCTCAACACCAAAGCCAATGCGCTGTGGTGGGGAGTGAATTGTGAAGTATATGAAGGCAGTTTGTTTAGCAGTGTACCCAAAGGGCAATTTGATGTCATTTTTTGGAACATTCCGTTTTTCCGCGAAGACCCGGGCGGTGTGGAAGATGTCCGTTTTAGAGCCGGTTTTGACCCCGGATACAAGTTTTTGGGGCAGTTTTTGGCAGATTGCCAGAATGAACGCTTGTCAGCCGAAGGGCAAATTTTATTGGCAGTTGACCACGATATGTGTGATTTGTCGGCAATTCAAGCCTTGATAGACCAAAATGGATTTCAGTCAGAATTCAAAGACGGTGGGTATATCAAGTGGGGCGAAATGGACGTTCATTTGGGTTATTTTTTCTTACGAAAATAATTTTTGGCTTAAGGCTAAGGGTTTTCAAAACCCTTAGCATTTTTTAAGTATATCTTATGATAAAAATCTTATAGCTCTCGAGAATTTGTGTCAAACAATTGATAATCAGCCGGGAGTGTATTTGTTGAAAATTAATTTGGACTCCATTTTTTGTAATCAGCCCATTATCAGCAAAACTTTCCCGCCTTTGGCGGATTAGCGCATATACTTATTTTTTTATTATTAATTTCCCTTATTTTATGTTAGTTTACGAAAGCGATTACATTTCTATTTTTTATCACGCTGATACAGCCATTGTTGAAGGTGTATGGCACGAAAGCACCAAAAAACTTAGAGATGATGATTTTAAAACCGATATGTTGGCTTGGCTCAAAGCAGTACAGACGCACCAGCCAGTAAACGTATTGGCAAATACCCGCGAGTATTACCACAGTATTTCTCCCGAATTGCAACAATGGGTGAATGAGCATATCTTGGCGCATTACTTGGCAGCGGGGGTCAAAAAATTAGGTTTTATTGTAACTTCTGATTTATTTGCCCAAGTATCTATTGAGCAAACCATTGAAGAACAAGCACAAAGTTTTTCGGCACTATACTTTGAAGATGAAGACAAAGCAATCGCTTGGCTTCGCAAAGCATAGTTTGAAGATTTGATTAACTCCTCGGGCGAGAGGAGTTAATTTGATTGAAAATTTGCACCAATTTTTTATTTCAAAGCTTTGAAACGATTGGGGTAGTCGGTAATCAGGCCATCAATGCCCATTTTTCTGAGCTTATTCATATCTTCGGGTTCATTGACTGTCCACGGGATAATTTTCATTCCAAACTCGTGCGCTTCTTTTATAAGTTCGGGGGTAACTAGCTGATAATAAGGACTATACACCGAAGGAGTAAACCCCAACTTCTCCAAATTTTCGCGCAATGATTCTTTGTTTTCAATCAATAAAACCAAAGGAATTTCCTCATCTAGTTTTTTAAAAACCTGCAAAGTTCGCACATCAAACGACTGAATATAGACCCGTTCAAGAATTTTGAGGGCTTTCAGCTCCTCGTACAACAACTGGGCAAATACTGCCGGTTTGGGGTGATAAATGCTATCGCCTTCGGGCGTGCATTTGGTTTCTATGTTATAAAATACCGGTTTAGCTTGCTTTTTTTGCCAATATGCTTCAGTAGCGCGAATAGCCTCCCGAAGCGTGGGCTTAAAGGTTTTCATTTTTTGTTGTTCGGGAAAGCGCGGATTGCCGATACTACCACAGTCAAAACTACGGATTTCGGCGGCGGTATATTCATAAATATTATATTTTTTTTCGCGTTTGGGGTCAATAGAATCGCCTTGTGGGGTAAGGCAAATAGCCGCCGCAAAAAAAGGCTCGTGCGATACCACGATTTGGCTGTCTTTGCTCACGACTACGTCGAGTTCGAGGGTTTTTACCCCCCAATCTATTGCCTTCAGAAAAGCCGGAATGGTGTTTTCGGGAATGAGACCCCGACAACCGCGATGCCCTTGCAAGTCAAAAATTTCTTGATTGAATAATTCGTCCATTGGTGGATTTTTTACAGTTGTTACTCTATTCTCGCGCTCGCGTTGGGCTTTGCCGCCATCGCAACTTATGGATAAAATACTGATTGTCAATAAAATAAATATTTTTTGAGTAAAAGAACCAAGCATAAATAATTGGTAAGTGGGTTTGGAAATAAATCGAATTTTATGTTTTTGCGTAAAGACGCTAGGGTACAAAGTAAAATGTTGATAATCAATCAGTTATATATTTCCCTTCGTTGTTAGTCTCGAGAAATACTGGACTAAACATTCAGCTATTATTTACAATTCGTCAGCATTTTTCTGAGACCAACAAAAGTATAAAAGTAGTCAGCAATTCCCACTTTGGTACATCTAACTCATTGATTATCAATGGGTTAAAAATGTAGGTAAACGATTATTTTATAACTAACTGATTATCAGGGTTTTATAATTTAATAAAATTTTTAACAACTAATTGATTATCAGTTATTTATAAAAATATACTCGCCTTCGGCTAAACACTCACCGGACTTTCCAATAGCTGAATAGTGCCTTTACCGGCATCAATTTCGGCTTCTACGCCGACCGGAATTGTAAATTTATTGCCAATGTGTCCAATCATAGCCCCATAAAAAGCCGGTATGCCCAAAGGCTTGATATGCTCATCGAGCAGGTCTTCAAAGGTAGCCGAGCCATATACCCCATCGCCGGGTCCGCAATCGGTACATTTGCCAAAAACAAAACCCGATAGTTGCCCCAACACCCCCGCCAAGCGCAGGTGCGTGAGCATTCTATCTATTTTATAAATTCCTTCGTTGATGTCTTCTACAAAAAGAATGTTACCTTTCCAATCGGGCAAGTAGGGTGTACCCATCAGCGTAGAAAGGATAGTCAAATTGCCTCCCAAGAGCTTGCCTTTGGCTTTGCCGCCGTTGATGGTCATAATACGGTCGTTGACTTGGGTCAGGTTATCGCCTTTTTCTTTGGGATTTTGAAAAAATGCCGATTCACCTAGCATCAATATTTTTTTGAACCAATCGGTCGAGAAACTATTCCAGCTCGAAGCCCCTACCGGTCCGTGGAAGGTAATCAAACCCGATTTGGCAAAAATACTGTTGAGCAAAGCCGTGATGTCGGAATAACCAATCAAAACTTTAGGATTTTTGCGAATCAAATCATAATCCAATAGATTGAGCAAGCGCGCACTGCCCCAACCGCCTTGCACCGCCAAAATGCCCTTGACTTGAGTATCAGCAAACATTTGGAGCAAATCTTGGGCGCGGTCGGTATCTTTGGCGGTAAAATAGCCCGATCGGGTGGTGAGATACTTGCCCAATTTGACTTTGAAGCCCAAAGCCTCTACCGATTCTTGAGTGATTTGGATAGTCTCGCGCAAAAAAGGCGCACCCGCCGGACAAACCAGCCCAATGGTATCGCCGGTTTTGAGACGAGGGGGCTTCAAAATGGTATTTTGCATTATTGGATTATCAAAACTACTCAAAAACGTAGTAGTTACACCGGCTACTCCGGCATTTTGGAGAAAGTTGCGACGATTCATTTAAGTAAACAAATGGTTTGGAAAAATCATAAGTGATTGATTGCCAATTACTTATAAAAATATAGCTATCTTATTGCTCAATATTACTAAATAAATTCAAAAAATATTTTTGTTTAATAAAATTTGATATTCATCGGCAAAGCCATCGTCTTAGGCAAATTTTTATTAACTTTGCTTGCTTGCCTGAGCAAGCCAAGTTGAATACTTGTGATTTGATTTTATGTAAATGATTGATAATAAGTCCATTAATTGATTTTTTTAAATCAGATTCTAAACTCTATTTTAATATATGAATAAATCAACAAGTTTTTTATTGGGTCTTATCACCGGTGCCGCCGTAGGTACTTTGGTAGGAGTTTTGTTTGCCCCCAGCGAAGGCAAACAAACGCGCAACCGCCTGAGCTATCGGCTTTCGCGCTTGCAAAACGATATGCAAGAACTACTGACCAAAAAACAAGAAGTAATGAGCGAAGCCAAAAATCAAGGTGATGAAGTAACGAATACCGCCAAACGCAAAGCACAACAATTGCAAGACCAAATGGACGCTATTTTGGAGAAAAACAAACCGACCAAACGCAATAGCAGCAAGAAATAAAAAATGGTGATTGCAAACTTTTGAAGTTAATCATTGGGAATTAATGGCGATTTAATCAATTGAGCGTGTCCGCCTCTGGCGAATTATCAGTTATTTATACTTGTAAAGTGTTTATTATTTTGTCGCTATTTTTAAGTTGTTGTTATTAGATAATATTTAACTTATTGACAATCAAATATTTACGAGTCATTTATTTGGCAAAAGGGGTATCATTGATATTATTTAAAAAACAGGATTGGGTGAAAAAACTTAAAATAAATTTTACTTTCTATCTTGGTAATAAGTACCTGATTATCAGCTACTTATAACTAATATCATTGAGTTTACCACCAAGTTCACTATTTAGGCACCAAGAAACCCAAAGTTCTTCGGGTACTTTGTGGGCATTTTCTTAGTGTTCTTGGTGTTTAAATAGTTTATTTTTGGATTA
>JALONJ010000528.1 GCA_025455045.1 Microscillaceae bacterium
CTGGTTTCTGGTTTCTGGTTTCTGGTTTCTGGTTTCTGGTTTCTGGTTTCTGGTTTCTGGTTTCTGGTTTCTGGTTTCTGGTTTCTGGTTTCTGGTTTCGGGGGTTGAGTATTGAGTCATTAGTCTCTAGCTACCTGATTTCACCATTTCACTATTTTCACTATTTTCACTGTTTTCACTGTTTTCACTATTTTCACCATTTCACCATTTCACCATTTCACCATTTCATTAAAATTAACCAGACAATTTGAAAATTCAAAAATTAAAAATTTGAAAATCTAATATATAGTATGACCAAAGAATTTAAAATCGGCTTATTGGCACTCATAGCCAGCATTATGCTTTATACGGGCTTTAATTTTTTGAAAGGAACTGATTTTTTTTCCTCTACCAAACGCTACTATGTGGTTTATGACGACATCAATGGCTTGACCATCTCAAATCCGGTAATGGTCAATGGCTTGTCGGTGGGGCGCGTAAGTAGCATTGAAGTTTTGCAAAAGGATAACAACAAACTCAAAGTTACCTTAGATGTGCGCGATGACATTACGCTGGGCGAAAAGACTGAGGCTTGGTTGAGTGATGCCGGACTTTTGGGGGGCAAGCAAATTAATTTGATAATCCATAAAAATCAAAAAAACTTTCAAGGGGGTGAAACATTGATTGCTAAAATCCAAGAAGGTATGGTCAAATCTATCAGCAATCAAGCCACACCTTTGGCTAACAAAGTAGATACTGTTCTGAATCAGGCGGTTATTTTGACCAAAGCCTTGGTCAAATCCAAAGATGATATTGCCGCCTCACTCAGCAATGTAAGTGGCATTACCGGCAAACTCAACAATACTTTGGGCAAGGGCGAAATTGACCAAATTATTCACAATGTCAATGCCTTGTCGGCTTCGCTGGTGGCTATGCAAAAACAGTTTCAGCCCATCGTAGGCAAAATGGATAACTTTGCCGATAAACTCAACAAAATGGAGCTAGAAACCGCCGTCAAACAAGCCAATGAATCTATGCAAAACCTAAATCAAATTCTTGCCAAAGTCAATAAGGGTGAAGGAACTTTGGGCGCTTTGGCAAACAACGACTCTTTGTACCAAAACCTCAACAATGTAACCAACAGCACCAATCGCCTTCTGATTGATATGCGTGAAAACCCCAAACGCTATGTCAATATTTCGGTATTTGGTAAAAAAGAAAAAAAGTAAGGGTTGCTTAGATTTGTCGGTAACTTTGTTTTTAATAAAATCATAAGCTCGATTGGGTTTTATTTGAAAAAATCAAGATTTATCCATTATTTAGCTAGATATTTTCAAATCGAATCCATATCAATGAAAAAAAATTATCTAGTCCTTGTTCTTTTTTTTAATGTTTTGGTTGCCTATTCCCAAAAAATACCCAGTCCGGCGGAGTTTTTGGGTTATCCATTAGGCGAAAAATTTACCTATCACCATCGGGCAGTAGCCTATTATGAAGCAGTTGCTCAAGCCTCCAATCGGGTCAAATTATTGCCTTATGGCAAAACGTATGAAGGCAGACCCTTGTTGGTAGCTTTTGTTTCCAGCCCCGAAAATCTCCAAAACCTGGAGCAAATTCGGCGCAATAATATGATTACCACGGGCTTGGAAAAAGGCAATATCGAGGGCAAAACCCTGCCGATTATTTGGCTCAGTTACAATGTTCACGGCAACGAAGCCTCGGGAATGGAAGCGGCTTTGGCTACTTTGTACGAATTGGCTTCCAGCCAAGGCGACAATGTCAAAAATTGGCTCAATGAAATGCTGATTGTCCTTGACCCTTGCATCAATCCTGACGGACGCGACCGCTATGCCAATTGGTATAATCAAAAAATGGGCTTTCCTTTCAACTATGAGCGCGAGTCGTGGGAGCATCAAGAACCTTGGCCCGGCGGGCGTTTCAATCATTATTTATTCGACCTCAACCGCGATTGGGCTTGGCAAACCCAAACCGAAAGCCAACAAAGATTACAATTATACAATCAATGGCTACCCCAAGTGCATTGCGATTTTCACGAAATGGGTTACGAATCCCCCTATTATTTTGCCCCCGCCGCCAAGCCTTATTATGAAGACATTAGCGAGTGGCAACGCGAATTTCAGGTGCTTTTGGGGCGCAACCACGCCAAGTATTTTGACAAAGAAGGCTGGTTGTACTTTACCAAAGAAACTTACGATTTGTTTTACCCCAGTTATGGCGATACCTATCCTACATTTAGCGGGGCGGTGGGTTTTACCTATGAGCAGGGCGGCTCGGGGCGTGCCGGAGTCGGTATCATTCGTGCCAAAGGCGATACACTTACCCTCAAAGACCGCTACACGCACCACCACGTAGTAGGCTTGTCCACTATCGAAATCAGCTATATACAACGTGCCAAATTGCAAGCGGAGTTTAAAAAGTTTTTCAACGAGGGTATCAACAATCCCAAAGGTATTTATAAATCTTATGTAATTAAAAAAACCAACGATGTTGCCAAAATCAAAAGTTTATTGGCTTTGTTGGACAAACAAAAAATTCAATACGGGCATCCCAGCACAGCCGGAGCTTTGCGTGGGTTCGAATATTTGAAAAATCAAGAAGGTAGCAGTAGCCTCGACAAAGAAGATATTGTGATTTCGGCATACCAACCCAAAGCCGTTTTGACCAAAGCCTTGTTTGACCCCAAGCCCAAATTGGAAGACTCTTTGACTTACGACCTCACCGCTTGGGCTTTGCCTTATGCCTATGAATTGGAGAGTTTTGCCGTGCGCGAGCGCATCAATGTAAGCAGTGAGCCGGTGAGTTTTAAAATAGAAACCCCCGAAAAAATCAGCCAGCCTTACGCCTATTTGGTTGAATGGAATGATTTTCAAGATGCGCAGTTCTTGGCGGGTTTGTTCAAACAAGGATTCAAAATAAAAGTCGCCCCTGAGCCTTTCCAACTCCAAAAACGAACATTCAAACGCGGAACTTTGGTGATTACTCGAGGCGATAACAAAGCCTTAGGCAATAATTTTGATAATTTGATTCAAAACTGGGCTAGTCAATCTCAGCAAATCCTAATTCCTGCGGCTACCGGCTTTGTCGATGAAGGCAAGGATTTCGGTTCCGGCGATTTACCTTTGCTCAAAGCCCCCAAAGTAGCCCTTGTTTTGGGCGAAGATGTATCAGCCACCGAGGGCGGGGCGGTTTGGTATTTTATGGAACAAGAACTCAAGTATCCAGCCACAGTTTTGAGTTCTAATTCATTGAACAATACAGATTTGAAAAAATATGATGTAATCATACTTGCTGCCGGAAACTACAACAGTTTGAGCAATACGCTCATCAATTATGCTTCGGGAGGCGGCAAAGTCATTGCCTTGGAAGATGCCGTAGAAGTATTTGCCAAAGACAGCCGCACCAACCTCAACAAAAGCCTTGGCAAAGCCGAAGGCGAGGAAAAAAAGGATAACACCGATGCCAAAAGCCCCAAATGGCTCAAAAAATATGCCGATAGAGAGCGCGCCGAACTGAGCGAAAATGTAGCCGGAGCGATTTATCAAATTGAGTTGGACGAAACCCACCCTTTGGCGTTTGGCGAAGACAAAACTACCCACATTATCAAGGGCAATCGGACGGTTTACCCTTATTTGCAAGGCGGTTGGAATGTCGGAGTTTTCAAAAATGAGGCTTGGGTAGGCGGATTTGTTGGCAGTAAGCTTAAAAACAAACTTAAAAACAGTTTAGCCATCGGGCTAGAAAATTATGGGCGAGGTAAATTAATTTACTTTGCCGATACGCCAATTTTTCGCGGATTTTGGCATAGTGGCAAGCTATTGTTGAGCAATGCCATTTTTTTATTAGATTAAAAATCTTTTATAGTTTGGATAGTCTGTGATTTTTAGTTTTGAGTTATTAAATTATGATTAATTCATTGACTACGTTTCACCTCTGGCGGATTATCAAATACTTACATTTACCGAGTGATTTTACCACAAAGTTCTCAAAGGCTTTTCACAGAGGTACACAAAGGGCGTTGCTTTGTGTACCTTTGTGCTTGTATTTTCTTGGGGTTCTTTGTGGTAAGAAAAACCCAATTATTAATTCCTC
>JALONJ010000097.1 GCA_025455045.1 Microscillaceae bacterium
AAGTTCCACGCAGGATGACGAGTGGGGAGATGAGTTGGGTTATTTTCAAATATTTCATTTTTTGTACTTTTTTAATATGTTTTAAAATATTCACGTTAAGTTATAAAATTTTATTGCTTCTTTACCACTTTCAGAAAAATTGTAAAGCAGGCTGTCTAGCCTGCACGCATAAATGATTTTCGGCTTAGAATCAAGCTAGAATTTCCTCAAAATGGGTAAATAAACATTTTATTTAAAAACTTGTGGACAAGATACTAAGGAATTGGGAATTAGTGATTGAATTGCTTGGCTCAATTTCAATTTTGCCGAAGATGAAATATAATTTTTTATGGGAGATTTTGTAAATTCACACCCAATAAATTTGTCGTTTGCTCAATGCCTACCCAAAGTCATCGTATTTATACTCAAAATGAGCTAGAAGACCTCTCCAAAGCCGAATTGATAGCTTTGGTTCAAAAGCTGCAAAAATTGCCCGCCGAAGCCGACCCCACGCCCAACAAGCGTGAAGCAACTCTGCAAGTGCTGGTCGAGCAAGCCGATGATTTTGTGTGTGCCATTGATTTGCAAAGTCGGGTTTTGACGATCAATCACAGTTATCGTACGTATGTCAAAAATCATTATGGCGTAGATTTAAACATCGGAGACCAAGCATTTGGCTATCTTAAACCTGAACAACAATCTTATTGGGCGCATTTGATAACCAAAGTATCAAAGGGCGAAACGATTAAAAAAGAAATACTTTCTACGCGCAACCCGCAAAATTATTGGCAATTTACGTTCAGCCCTTTGTATGACTCCGACCGGCAAATAATCGGTATCAGTTACTTTGCCCGCGACATTAGCAAACTCAAGTTATCTGAGCAATCTCTCCAACTTCAGACTCAAGAGTTGGCAAAAGTGCAAGCCAATTTTACCACCCTTATCAATAATACCGATGATTTTATTTGCTCCTTAGACCTTGATTTTCGCATTTTGATTATCAACAATGCCTATCAAAATTTTATTCAAAACAAATACAATGTACGAATAGCGATTGGGGATATTATTTTTGATAAACTACCTCAAAACTTGCGAGGGCTTTGGTCGCATTTATCCCACAAAGCCCTCAAGGGGCAAAAAATCAATAAGATTCTTCAATCTACCTCCGACCCAAATATTTTTTGGGAAATTTCTATCAATCCGATTTATAGTGTTGATAAAGACATTATTGGGCTTTCATTTTTTATCAAAAACATTGGCGAATTGGTCAAAAATGAACAAGCCCTCCGCCAACTCAGCCAAGAACTTGCCGAAAAAGAAGCCAACCTTTCGGCTTTGATTGAAAATACCCACGATTTGATATGCTCGGTAGATGCCCAATACCGCCTGATTACCGCCAACTCGGCTTACCTCAATTATATCCAAAGGCGGTATAATCATCACTTGCAAAAAGGTGAATATATGTTTTCGCAGTCGAGTGCCGAGATTGAGCATTATTGGTTGCCTATCTACAATCGAGCTTTGGCTGGCGAAGCCTTCAAAATGGAACGCCACTATCTCATTGATAATCAGGATGTTTGGCTTGAACATTCATTCAATCCTATCCGCGAAAAAGATGGCAAAGTAAGTGGTATTTCTTTTTTTATGAAAGATATTACCCTTGACAAACAAAAAGAGGCTATTATGCGCGAAAACTATCAACAGCTCCAAAAAATCAATGCCGAGCTTGACCGCTTTGTCTATAGTGTATCGCACGACTTGCGTGCGCCTTTAGCTTCTATTTTGGGCTTAATTGAAATCAGCCGAGCCGAAACTCAACTCGAGTCACGCGATAATTATTTGAATTTGATGCAAAAAAGTGTCAAAAAATTGGATAGTTTTATTCGAGATATTATTGATTTTTCGCGCAATGCCCGCTTGGAAGTCAATCGTGATAAAATTGTATTTGCCGATTTATTGCCCGAAATTTTGGCAGAGTTGCATTATTTGCCCGAAACACAATATTTGCAAATCACCTATCATATTCATCAACCTTTTGATTTTCAATCAGATAGCAAACGAATCCAAGTGGTTTTACAAAATCTTCTCAGCAATGCCATTCGGTATAGCGATAAATTTAAAGACCAACCGTATATTCACATTCGGATAGAGACAAGCCCGCAAGAAGCCTATATCGTGATTGAAGATAATGGACAAGGAATTGGACAAGCCCATTTGGACAAAATTTTTGAAATGTTTTATCGGGCTTCAACGCATACTTCGGGTTCGGGTTTGGGTCTGTATATTGTCAAAGAAACTATGCATAAACTGCAAGGCAGTATCGAGGTAAAATCGGAATTGGGCAAGGGCAGCAGTTTTATTTTAAAAATTCCCGGATTGCCAATAATTTACAACAAGGAAGTTTGAGATAATTATTGCATCTTTGGATTTTTTTCTAAATTGCCAATGGATTATGGTATGATTTTTAATCTACAAAAGAGTTAGCCAAAAAAATAGTATTTAAAGTTTTGAAATCAATAATCTACATCTTGTATTTTGTCATCTTCATTCCCTTGTTGAGTGCTTGTGCTTTTGACAAGCTCGCAAAGGAAGCTCCTATAGCCCAAAAAGGAGTGTTAAACCTGCGAAGCTGGGATTTGGACAAAGACGGAGTAGTCAATTTAGATGGAGAGTGGGAGTTTTTTTGGCAAAAATTTTTGATTACCGATAGTATTCCCAACCAAACACAAAAATACAATCAACATTTTCTCAAAGTACCTTCAGTATGGAATCACCACATTGTCGATGGTGAGCGTTTGTCGGGCAACGGCTATGCTACTTACCGCCTGCGGATTTTGCTCAATGGCGACTACCCCGACTTGTCCATCAAATTATTGTCTTTTGGTACGGCTTACGAATTGTATGCCAATGGCAAACTCATCGTCTCAAATGGCAAAATCGGCAAAAACGCCCAAGAAATGAAGCCCTACGCTTTGCCCTTGGTGTGTACTTTTCCGATTTACTCCAATGAATTGGAATTGGTTATTCAAGTATCCAATTATTATGACCAACACGGTGGTTTTTGGAATAGTATTCAACTCGGCAATAGTCGCCAAATCCAAATCTACCGCGATCGCTTGGTAGCCATTGATTTGTTGTTGGCGGGTTGTTTTTTGATAATGGCTATTTATCACTTAGGCATTTATTTTTTGCGCCGCCGCGATACTTCGGCTTTGTATTTTAGCTTGGGTTCTATTTTGTTTGGCTTGCGTACCTTGATTACCGATGAGCGTTATCTCTTGCATTTGTTTCCGTTTATTTCGTGGGAAACCAATTTGCGATTAGAATATATTACGTTTTACTCCGGTTTTTCATTATACATTATGTTTTTTCACTCCTTGTACCGCGAGGAGTTTTCGCGCAAACTGACCACTTTGATACGAATTACTTTTTTCTGCTTGATTGTGTTTGCGCTTGCCACGCCGCCTTTGTTTTTTTCCAAAAGTTTGGTGTATGTTCAAATTATGATGCTTTTGATAGGGGTGTATGTGCTTTACACACTTATTTTGGCAATTTTACATGGGCGTGAAGCCGCCAAGATTTTTTTCTTGGGTTATTTGGTGTTTTTTGCGGCTATCACCAACGATATTTTGTTTGATGCCCAAATCATCGAAACCGGATATTTTGCTTCTTATGGTTTACTGGTTTTTATCTTGTGTCAATCTTTTGCTTTATCGGTTCGTTATGCCCAATCACTTTCCCATATCGAGGATTTGAAAGATAATCTGGAAATCAAAGTAGAGCAACGCACCGCCGAGATTTCTCAACAAAACCAAGCCCTTGAGCAACAAAAAGCCGAAATATACAAGCAAGCCCAAGTCATTGAGAAAAAAAATCAGAATACGATGGCTAGTATCAACTATGCCAGTCGGATTCAACAGGCTATTTTGGGCAGTTCCGAAGCCATCACTTCCAATTTTGAAGATAGTTTTATCTTATTGCGCCCCCGCGACATTGTTTCGGGCGATTTTTACTGGTACACCGAAGTAAAACGCTCCGGCTCTACCTTGTTGGGGTCTGAACACAAAACCTTATTTTTTAAAGTAATTGTTGCCGCCGATTGTACCGGACACGGTATTCCGGGGGCTTTTATGACTGTGCTGGGCAATACGCTCTTAGATGAAATTATCAATGAAAATCGGGTTACGAACCCGGGCAAAATTTTGTCATTGCTTGACCGCAAATTGTTGATGAAACTTCAAAAACACAATGTCAATGATGGAATGGATATGACGATGCTGATTTTTGATGACGAAAACAACAAAGTAAGTTTTTCGGGGGCAAATAATCCCCTATATTTTGTGCGCAATGGCGAAATTACCGAAATCAAAGGCTCTAAGTTTCCAATAGGCAGTACCCAATACAAAGAGAAAAAGAAATTTGACTCGCATACCATTGATGCCCAAGCCGGTGATGTGTTTTATATATTTTCTGATGGTTTTCAAGACCAATTTGGTGGACCGCAAGGAATGAAATATTACAAAAAACGCTTCCGTGAATTTTTATTGAGCATTCATCATTTACCAATGAAAGA
Organism: Microscillaceae bacterium; assembly: GCA_025455045.1. GTDB lineage: Bacteria > Bacteroidota > Bacteroidia > Cytophagales > Microscillaceae > JALONJ01. The sequence goes on from JALONJ010000097.1 coordinate 4,553, forward strand.
ACAAAAAGAATTATTGGAAAAAGAACTCTTGGCGTGGATGGGCGAAGAAGAGCATCAAACCGATGATGTATTGGTAATTGGCATTAGAGTTTGAGTTGGGAGGAGTGATTTTTTATTTCAAAAAAATATATTTAAGTGATGTTCCATCATTTACCAATTTTATCAGTTGGGTAGTTGCTTCAAATAAATCATAACTCATTGCTAATCAATTGATTGTAAAAAAATAAAATCAACAAACCTCCAAATCAACAAATTTCCAAATTAAATTAGCCATTCACACCAAATTTTATGGAAAACGCTCGCCTAGTGCAACTTCACCAATTTGCCACCGAAGAACCCCACGACCCTTTCAATTGGTACGCACTTGCCCTTGAGTATTTGAAGTATGACGAAGCCCACGCTCTTGCGTATTTTGAGCAATTGATTCAAGATTTTGCGCAGTATGTGCCTACCTATTACCAACTCGCCAAACTCTATGAAGCAAGAGATGAAGTAGCAAAAGCCAAAGATATTTATCAAAAAGGCTTGATTATCAGCAATTTACAAAATGACCAGCACGCTCATAAAGAACTTCAAAAGGCTTATCAATTGTTGTTATTGAATGAAGAGGAGGATTAATCTTATCAATCAATTATTGATTTGAAAGTTTTTTGATTAATCAACTCCCAAAAAACCAATGATTGGTAAGATATGCAAAATAAAGTGACACTTTTAAAAATCAATACTTCGGGCAGTTTCTATAAGTAATTGATTATCAGCTTGTTATGCTATTTTAAATATTTTATGTAAAAGCTGATTATCAGATGCTTAGTAAATAATTCGGAACTAGAAACTAGAAACTGTCCGAACTATTGAAAAATATAATTAATTGAAAATCCTCCAAAGGCGGACACGGTCAGGTAATTAAATAACTTCTAATTCCTAATTGTTAATTCCCAATTCCTTGGTCAGGTTTTTATGGAATTGAGTTTTTAAATTTTTCATTTAATTGGATAAAAACTAAGTTTGCATACTCAAAAAACTTTAAAAAAAAACAATGCAAAAGAATTATTTGATTTATATTTTCGTCTTTTTTGTTCCGCTTTTTACTTTGGCACAAACCATTCAATACCCACAAGAAAAACACTTCAAAAATCTCAAACAACTTACTTTTGGGGGCGACAACGCCGAAGCCTATTTTAGTTTTGACGGCAAAGCCATTGCTTTTCAATCCAATCACAAAGATTGGGGATTGAACTGCGACCAAATTTTCTATTTTCCATTTGCCGACAACAATATGCAAGCCCAACGCCCTCAGCTCATTAGCACGGGCAAAGGTAGAACCACTTGCTCTTATTTTTTGCCGGGCGATAGTCTTATTTTGTATGCCTCAACCCATTTGGGCGGCGAAACTTGCCCGATTGACCCACCACGCACCGGTGGCAAATATGTATGGGCAATCTATCCGACTTATGATATTTTTGTGGCAAATAAAAAAGGAGAAATCGTCAAGCAACTCACCAATACCGATGGCTATGATGCCGAAGCTACGGTTTCGCCTCGAGGCGATAAAATTGTGTTTACCTCTACGCGCGGGGGCGATTTGGATTTGTGGGTAATGGATATCGATGGCAAAAACCCCAAGCAAATCACCCGAGAATTGGGCTACGATGGAGGGGCATTTTTTTCGCCCGATGGCAAAAAAATCGTTTTTCGGGCATCTCGACCCAAAACCGAGCAAGAAAAACAAGAATATACCGAGCTACTCAAACAAGGCTTGGTACAACCTACCAATATGGAAATATTTGTTTGTAATGTCGACGGGAGCAATTTGCGGCAAATCACCAGTTTGGGCAAAGCCAATTGGGCTCCTTTTTTTCACCCCAAAGGCAAAAAAATTATTTTTAGCTCCAATCACCAATCGGCGCGTGGATTTCAATTCAATTTGTATATGATTGATGTGAAAAGTAAAAAAATGGAACAAATCAGTTATGATGGAGTGTTTGACTCGTTTCCAATGTTTTCGCCCGATGGCAAAAAGATTATATTTAGCTCTAATCGCAATAACAATGGAACCCGTGATACCAATTTGTTTATTGCGGATTGGGTTGAGTAAATGTCTTCAAATCTGTCAGGTTTTCAAAACCTGACAGGTTTGAAGACACAAAAAAATGCACTTTAATTGAAATGCCCCCCCAAATAGTTGATGATTTTCAAACAAAATTGAATTTACCAAGTGCCTGATAATCAGCAGGTAGTAAGTCTATTCATTCAAATCAAATAGGTGCATTTCAAATTTACGCGTTTCTATTGCCTCACCCTAGCCCTCTCCGAAGGAGAGGATATAAGGTGGTAAATTTGAAATGCACCCAATCAAATTGTATAATTCGGATATTTTTAGCCCATTGTCAGTCCGGCTTTGGCGAAAACAGGCAACGTTTGTTGTCTAAAAATTATTTCAAAGTTACAATCGTAACCCCGGCACCGCCTCGATCGGCGTGTTCATCTTGGAGGCTGGCTACTTCTTTGTATTGCTTGAGCAGGTCGCGCACCAATTTGCGCAAAATACCATCGCCTTTGCCGTGAATAATACGCAACTCTTGTTGATTCAAAAGCAAGGCATCGTCCATAAAATTACCCAACTCTACCATTGCCTCCTCGCCGCGTTTGCCGCGCAGGTCGAGATTGAGGCTAAAGTTTGCCATCTTTTCGTTGATATTTACCCCTTTAACCGCCGAAAGTTCTTTTTTGAGTTCGCGCTCCATTTTACGGCTTACTTTTTCAAGGCGATTGAGTTTGATGTTGGATTTCAACTCACCCATCATCATTTCTACATCTTTGCCTTTGATAGCCAGTACTTCACCAATGGCGAGTTGTCCTTTGATACGCACTTTGTCGCCTACGCCTATGATGCCTTCAATGACCGTAACCTCCTCATTATCAGTATCTTCCTCTATCAAACTAAAGTCCACTTGTTCCAATTTGAGTTCAGTAGCAAAGGTTTGCAGCTCTTGGCGAATTTCTTTGGTGCTTACTTTTTCGGCTTGATTTTCTTTGATTTGGCGAATGGCTTGCTCAATTTTTTGATTGGCAGATTTTAGCAATTCTTTGGCTTCGTTTTTGGCTTGATTCAAAATCCGTTTTTTCTCATTGTCCAAAAAAGCCTTCAGTTTTTCATACTCCAAAGTAACTTCGTCGAGGCGTTTGGTTTTTTCATTGATAAATTTATTTTGTTGCTCGTAGTGTTTTTTCTCAATATCCAATTCATTGAGCAATTTGTCATAATTTACTTGGTCAAAGCCGACTTGCTGACGCGATTTTTGAATAATGGCTTTGGGCAAGCCGATTTTTTGGGCAATTTCAAAAGCATACGAGCTACCGGGTCGCCCCATATCCAAAGAGTACAAAGGCTCAAGTTTTTTGCCGTCAAATTGCATAGCACCATTGACTACCCCTTGATTGTTTTCGGCATAAAATTTCAAATTGGCGTAGTGAGTCGTAATCACCCCAAAGGCTTTGGCGTGGTTGAGCTTGTCCAAAATCGTTTCGGCGATTGCGCCCCCCATTTGCGGCTCGGTACCAGTGCCAAATTCATCAATCAAAAGCAATGTTTTGCTGTCGGCAAACTCCAAAAAGTACTTCATATTCTTGAGGTGCGAGCTGTAAGTACTCAGGTCATTTTCCAAAGATTGTTGGTCGCCGATGTCAATAAAAATATCGCGGAAAATCCCGATTCTTGAGCCTTCGCCCATCGGAACAAGTAGTCCGCATTGATACATATATTGCACCAAACCTACGGTTTTGAGCGCGACCGATTTGCCACCGGCGTTGGGTCCCGAAATGAGCAAAATCCGTTTTTGGGCATTGAGTTCAATATCCAAAGGCACTACTTTTTTGCCTTGAGCGTGAAAATTGAGCAACAACAAGGGGTGCTTGGCGTGATACCATTTGAGCAAGGGCTTTTTCTCAAAAATCGGATTCAGTGATTCGGTTTTGAGGGCAAATCGAGCTTTGGCACGCACAAAATCCATCAAACCCAAAAAAATATAGGACTTGCGTAAGTGGGCAATATGCGGGCGCACCTCATTGGTCAATTGGGTCAAAATCCGAATAATCTCGCGGCGTTCTTGATATTCCAATTCTCGAATTTCATTGTTCATATCAATTACTTCGGCAGGCTCGAGATATACCGTTTGCCCGGTAGCCGATTCATCGTGGACAAAGCCCTTGATTTTGCGCTTGTGTTCTGCCACCAACGGAATGACCATCCGCCCATCTCGCAGAGTCAAGTTAGCATCTTCATTGATAAAACCCTGTTGTTTGGCGGTTTTGAGAATTTGCTCAAGTCGCTTGCGCAAATGATTTTGGGCAGTCAACAATTCTTGGCGAATCCGGCGCAATTCATACGAAGCATTGTCGCGGATTTTGCCTCGCTCATCGATGACCAGCTCTATTTTATCAATCAAATCGGGGTCAAAAATCAGTTCCAGCGTAAGTTCGCGCAGGTTTGGATATACCTCAGCCGGACGCTTGCGAAAAAACTTCAGACATTCATAAATTGTTGATAATGAGAGTTTTAAATCAAAAAAATCGGACTCAGTCAAAAATGAATTTTCGGGTAAGGCACGATTCAAGGATTCACTCACATCAAGATAATGGGCAGTGGGAAAGCCCTCATCTTGGCGCAAAATATCGCAAAACTCGGCGGTTTGTTGGGTCAATTTTTGGATTAATTCATAATTATTGACAAAGCGAATCTTATCCACAAAAGCCTGCCCCAAGCTACTCACACATTCGGCTTTCAATAATTCGCGGATTTTGTCAAAACCTAACCTCGATTCAATATTTTCAGGATATAACATTTCGAGTTATTTTTTTAAATACCAATTTTTCTAGCATTGGTATTTATGATTGCTAATTTTAAAATTTCCATTATTTACAAATCAGTTCTTGATTTTCAAGAACTTTACACAACTAATTGATAATCAATTAGTTACAAAAAATCTTATACTACTAAAGATGAGAAAAAAGAATCAGGTGGCAAAGTTAGCGTTTTTTGACTCGGTTTTGAAGTTTTTTTGTCAAAAAAGCGGTTGATCAAATCCTTGATTTTTCGGATTTTCTCCCCACTCGACCATTTCACAATCATACCATTTCACTATTTCACCAACCCCTACCAACTATGAAAGATTATCATTAAATTTGCAGTTGTTTTGATTTGTATTTTATAAAATAATTATAAACCCCTAATAATCAAGCATTTATATTTTTTTAATTATTTAAAAAACAAAGCATAACCTGCTTTTTATACCAAAAATAATTAATAACACTTTGATTGAAACAAAGAAAGTTATGAAAAATTATTCCATTTTATTGTATTATTGTTATACTCCTATCGAAAATCCCGAGGAGTTTCGTGAACAACATCATTTGTTTTGTTTGAGCCACAACCTACGCGGGCGCATCATCATTGCCTCCGAAGGCATCAATGGCACGGTATCGGGTTTAAAGTCCGACTGCGAAACCTATATGCAGACTTTGAAAGCCGACCCACGCTTTGCAGATATTGATTTCAAAGTTGAGAGCTTTGACAAACACGCTTTTCAAAAACTGTATGTAAGGGTAAAACCTGAGATTGTTCACTCTGATTTGCTCACAGTCGACCCGCGCAAGCGCACCGGCAAGTATGTAGAGCCTGCCGAGTTTAAACAAATCTTGAAAGACCAAGCCGATAATGTGGTGATTTTAGATGTACGCTCCAATTACGAACACAGCATTGGTAAATTTAAAAATGCCTTGACTTTGGATATTGAAAATTTCCGCGATTTTTCGCAAAAAATTGCCGAACTTGAACAATACAAAGACAAAAAAATAATTACCTATTGCACCGGCGGTATCAAGTGCGAAAAAGCCAGCGCGTATTTGCTCGAAAACGGTTTTGCCGATGTGGCACAACTGCACGGCGGAATCGTGAAATATGGCATCGAGGCGGGGGGCGAAGATTTTGAAGGCAAATGCTATGTATTTGACGGACGAGTGATTGCCGATGTAAACCACATCAACCCCAAAGTGATTTCCAAATGCTATGTATGCGGTACAGCATGTGACCGAATGGTCAATTGCGCCAACTCAGAGTGCAATGTACACGTACCTATTTGCGAAAAATGCGGTTGGGATTTGGCGGGAGCTTGCTCAGTGGCTTGTCAAAATCACCCCGAAAAACGCCCCTACGATGGTACAGGGTATTATCAAAAAGACCTCAATGGCTACGACCCTTATCAAAATGTAAAACGATTGAAAGTAAGTCAAAGCTGATATGCTCAAGGCATAATCAATTCACAATCAGGCATTTACCTAAAATACCTGATTGTTGATTTTTAATTATTAAGGCAAACTTCTTTTTAATTCTTGATAATTGTTTTGGTTGGCGATTGGGGTGGCTTTGCAGCCCAACTCTTTCGCCTTTGCATATATATCATTTACCCGATTTTCGTGGCTGGGGTGCGTACTGAGCCATTGTGGGGGTTGTTGTCCACCTTGAGCCATCATTTTTTCAAAAAAACCGGCAGTTCCGGCGCAGTTATAATCGGTTTTGGCAAGATATTGCACCGACATTGCATCGGCATCTGACTCGGCGGCTCTGCCAAACTTCAATCCTACCAATTTACCGGTCAAACCACCTAAGATTTGCTTCATCATTCCGGGATTTTGCCCCATTGCGGCACCCAAAACTACTTGCAAGCCGTATTGCTTGGTCATATTGGTGGTAGAATGGCGGCGGTCGGCGTGGGCAATTTCGTGTCCCATTACACCGGCAAGTTCGTCTTCTTTGTCCAAATATTTAATCAAGCCGGTATAAACGTAAATATAACCGCCCGGCGACACAAAAGCGTTCAAAGTTTTGTCATCGTGAATGATGTGTAGTTTCCATTCAAAATCGTTGCGATGCTCGATTGCCCCCGAGTTTAGAATTTTGTTGGTAATGTTTTGCAAAATTTGATAAGCTCGCGGGTATTTGGCTGGGTCGAGCAGGGGGTATTCTTTGGGGTTGTTGGCAATTTCATCGCGGAGTTGCTTACCAAATTGAATGTCTTGCTCGACACTAAACAAATTGACTGCTCCTTGCCCGCCGGGAGCGCAGCTATTATTGACCAGCAAAGTCCCCAACAAACTCAAGAGGGTAACAAACTTATAAAAATTCGTTTTTTTCATTATTTTAAGAGCATTAAGTTTAAAGGTTCAAAATTACAAAATCGTATTCAAATCTCCTCAAAAAACTTATTTGCCGGTCTATTTGTTGTCCATTCTTGAAAATATCCTCAAAAGATTATTAAAATTGGCTTTTATTTAGTAAGTTTAGGCTTATAAACTAAAATCAAATCCTTTTATCTGCGCAATGATTCAAAAACAAAGCAAACAATTTAATTGATAAGTAATTGATAATCAATGTGTTATAAATTATCTACCTCTGGTGGATTAACTCATTACTTATTCTCGAACAATAAAAATGTCATCTATGGAAGTTGTGATTGATTTAGAGGCTGAAAAACAGGAGATTCTCAAACGATACCGCAAATTGAGACGCACGCTCACGCCTTATATGAAGGACGGAGATGCCAAATTAATTCAAAAAGCTTTCAAAATAGCCGCCGATGCGCATAGCGGTACGCGCCGCAAGTCGGGCGAGCCTTATATTTATCACCCTATCGCGGTTGCCCAAATTGTGGTTGAGGAAATCAATCTAGGACCCACTGCCGTTGCCGCCGCCCTTTTGCACGATGTGGTAGAAGATACTGACTGGACAGTAGAGGATATCCAACGGGAGTTTGGTGAGCGAATTGCGATGATTGTGGAAGGTGTAACCAAGATTCAATCCCCACAAAAGTATGACGAACTGGGCGTGTCGCATCAAGCCGAAAATTTCCGTAAAATGATTCTTACGCTTTCTGATGATGTAAGGGTTATTTTGGTCAAATTGGCAGACCGCCTGCATAATATGCGCACTCTAGGCAGTATGGACCGCCACAAACAGCTCAAAATAGCCTCCGAAACCATTTATATTTACGCACCTCTAGCCCACCGCTTGGGTTTGCACAAAATCAAAACCGAACTCGAAGACCTATACCTTAAATACCAACACCCCGATACCTATCGAGAAATAGCCCAAAAACTGGAGAAAACCAAGAAACAACGCGATAAATTTATCCGAGAGTTTATTGCCCCGTTGGACAAAACCATCAAAGAAAATCATTTCAAAGCTCGGGTGTTTGGTCGCCCCAAATCCATTTATTCTATATGGAACAAAATTCAACAACAAGGCGTGCCTTTTGAGGGAATTTATGACTTGTTTGCCATTCGAATTATCATTGACTCGGTAGGCGAAAACGAAAAATCAGATTGTTGGCGAGTTTATTCCATTGTTACCGACTTTTATAACCCCAATCCCGACCGCCTGCGCGACTGGATAAGCACTCCCCGCGCCAATGGCTACGAATCGCTACATACGACCGTAATGGGGCAAGAAGGACGTTGGGTAGAAGTGCAAATTCGGACGCGCCGAATGGACGAAATTGCCGAGATGGGCTATGCCGCCCACTGGAAATATAAAGAACACGGCAAAAATCACGTTCCCAAAAATCGCCAAGAGTCGGGTTTGGATATTTGGCTCAAAACGATTCGTGACCTCCGCGAACAAGGCGAAGACCTCTCGGCTACCGAGTTTATCAGTGCCTTCCGCGCAAATTTTTTCCGCGAAGAGGTTTTCGTTTTTACCCCCAAAGGCGACATAAAAAAACTACCGGTAGGAGCAACAGTTATCGACTTTGCCTTTGATATTCACAGCGAAGTGGGTATTCATTGCTTGGGGGCGAAGGTCAATCAAAAATTAGTGCCTTTGGATTATGAATTACACAACAGCGACCAAGTAGAAATCATTACTTCCAAACAAGCCAAGCCAAGTATCGACTGGCTCAAATTTGCGGTTACAACCAAAGCCAAAACCAAAATCAAAGAATATATCCGCGATGAAAAACGCAAATTTATTGAAGAAGGAAAGACAATTGTTGAAAAAAAATACCGGCAATTTGGGTTTGAGTTCAATGATACTACCAATAATCAACTTCGCTTGTTTTTGGGTTTAAAAAATCTTTCGGATATGTTTTATAATGTGGGCAAAGGCTACATCAACACCAAACAATTGAACAAGTTTGACAAATGGAAACATAGCAAAGACCAACAAGATACCCAAAATCGCGCACAAAGTCAAAACAATACCCAAAAAGTAAATGGCAACAACACCAATACTGCCAATACACCGGCTACCAAAACTCCCAAAGTGGATACTTTGATTATTGGCGAAGACAAAAACAGCCAAATGAAATATACATTGGCAAAATGTTGTAATCCGATTCCGGGCGATGATGTTTTTGGATTCATAACCATCAACGATGGCATCAAAGTTCACCGCACTGAGTGTCCCAATGCTGTAGAATTGTTGTCCAATTACGGCTACCGAGTTATCAAAGCGGTGTGGCAGTCGCAAAAAGATTTGTTGTTTTTGGTGGGTCTCAAGATTATTGGTAGCGACCGCGTAGGCTTGGTGCGCGATGTAACCCAAGTCATATCCAGTGATATGAAAGTGAATATTGCCGCCATAGACATAGGCTCAACCAATACCGGAATTTTTCAGGGTAAAATCAAACTTTATGTTTATAATCAAGAACATTTGGACGATTTGATTGAAAAACTATCGCAAATCGAGGGTGTAGTTACGGTCAGCCGCACCGATGATGAAAAAATCTCTTTGAATCAGGTTTTGAATTAAGTAAATAAATAGCTATAAGTGGATTAAAATATAAGAAAAATACAATTGATAAAAAAACTTGTAGCTTTGGCTTTAGCCGAAGGATTCATTTCGGCTAAAGCTAAAACTACAAATATCATTGCTAAATTAACGTGAATATTTTTATAACTAATTGATAATCAAATAATTATAATGTAAAAAATATATTTTTTCGATAAATTATAAATTATGTTTAAAATAAAATTGTATTATTTTAATATAATAAATATTTTAAATAATTTTT